>CACZRG010000093.1 GCA_902783485.1 uncultured Elusimicrobium sp. | reverse complement strand
TGAATCTGCAGATGGTGCGGTTTCCACGTATCCTGAACAAAAATCCTTAAAATCCGGAAGGAATGAGGTTTCTCCTGCGGTGAATCTTTCTATATTCCTGCTTGCTGTTTTCCTGTCAGTATACGGAATATTCTCAAAATATTTTCTGGGTAAAATATCCGCTTTTTTCTGATTATATGTTCTGTTATCAGAGCCGGAATGCGTACCGGCTTTTTTGAGTTTACAGCTGACAGTATTTGTTTCAGGTGCCTTCCGTGTTTTTTTAGACCATTACCGGCATATTCAGAGCCGGTTTGTGCAGAACGGTGTTTTACTGTATATTCCGGCTTTGTGTACGGATTGCTGCCGGTAAAAGCATTACGGATATAATTTTCTATAATATAAGCAGGATGACTGCGGAGCATTCGTCTTCGTGGTACTGTCCGCAAATATTGAGAATTTAAAACGGAGATACGAGATGAATAATCAGTCCCTTAAGGAAATGCCGGAATGGAAGGCTCTTGAAGCCCATTTTGAGGAAATAAGAAAAGAGCATATAAGAAATATGTTCGCGGAAGACCCTGAAAGGGCTGAACGTTTTACCGTCACGGCAGAAGGAATTTATTTTGATTATTCCAAGCACCGGATCAATTCCCGGACCATGAAACTGCTTGCTGATCTTGCTGAGGCCTGTGGACTCAGGGAAGCAATAGAAGCGATGTTCAGGGGCGAAAAAATAAACAATACGGAAAACCGTGCCGTGCTTCATACAGCCTTGCGTGCACCGGCTGATGCCATTATCAATGTCGACGGTAAAAATGTGGTTCCGGAAGTTCATGCAGTGCTTGATAAAATGGAAGCTTTTTCGGAGAAGATACGCTCTGGGGAATGGAAAGGCTATACAGGAAAGGCAATAAAAAACATAGTTAACATAGGCATAGGTGGTTCCGACCTTGGCCCGGTGATGGCATACGAGGCACTCAGAAATTATTCCAGACGTGACCTTAATTTCCGCTTTGTGTCCAACATAGATGGAACAGATTTCGCAGAGGCCGTAAGGGATCTGAATCCGGAAGAGACTCTTTTCATTGTCGCCTCAAAAACATTTACCACGCTTGAAACCATGACCAACGCCGGTACTGCCCGCGCATGGTGTCTCGCCACGCTTAAAGACGAAGCTGCGATAGCCAGACATTTTGTGGCTTTATCCACGAATGCGGAAGCCGTTTCCGCATTCGGAATTGATACTTCGAATATGTTTGCCTTCTGGGACTGGGTGGGAGGCCGCTATTCAATGGAATCAGCAATAGGGCTTTCCACTATGATAGCCATTGGAGCTGAAAATTTCAGGGAAATGCTGTCAGGATTCCGTGCCATCGACAATCATTACCGTACAGCCCCTTTCGAAAAAAATATTCCGGTGATAATGGCCCTTTTGGGAATATGGTATGCTGATTTCTTCAAGGCACAGGGTATGGCCGTACTGCCTTATGAACAGTATCTGAAGCGTTTCCCGGCCTATCTGCAGCAGCTTACGATGGAAAGCAACGGCAAAGGCGTGACACGCGACGGCAGAAAGGTTAATTATGAAACCGGAGTGATATATTTCGGCGAGCCGGGAACAAATGGACAGCATTCTTTCTACCAGCTTATTCATCAGGGAACAAAACTTATACCCTGCGATTTTATAGGCTTTGCAAAACCAGTACACAATATAGGCCGGCATCATGATCTGCTTATGGCCAATGTTTTCGCGCAGGCCGAAGCGCTTGCTTTTGGAAAGACTGTGGAGCAGCTTGAAGCTGAAGGTGAAAAGCCTTTCCTCGTGCCGCATAAGACTTTTGAAGGAAACAGACCGTCGTCGGTATTCCTGCTTGAAAAACTTACTCCTGAAACTTTGGGAAAACTTGTTGCCATATACGAACATTGTGTTCACGCGCAGGGCGTTATATGGCAGCTGGACTCATTTGACCAGTGGGGAGTGCAGCTTGGAAAAGTACTGGCTGGCAGGATAGCGCCTGAACTGGAAAGTGTTGCGGAACCTGTGCTTAAACATGATTCCTCGACGAATTCACTTATACAGGCGTACAGGAATATGAAAAAATAATATTGTTTTTCCATAGTTCTTTATGCTACAATATATTTGTCGCCAGAAAGGGTAAATCCTCCGGCGGCGAGACCGGCCCGACATTAAGTATACACCCTGTAAAAAACGGCACCGTAGCTCAGGGGTTAGAGCGGGCGTCTCATAAGCGCTAGGTCGGTGGTTCAAGTCCACCCGGTGCCACAACATTTATAATCGTATTCCGGCCCGTAATTTTTTGCGGGCTGGTTTTTTATATACAAGGAGCATTTATGGCAGATGTTTATCTTACTAAAGAAGGTTTTGAAAAAGTCAGGCAGGAGCTTGAGAAGCTGAATGAAACCAGAAAGGCGCTGGAAGCTGAAATTGAGGAAGCCAGACAGCAGGGAGATCTCAGCGAAAATGCCGGCTACACGTATGCCCGTGAGAAAAAAAATATCGTTTTGGACAAAATAAACGAACTGGAGATTAAACTCCGTACTGCCAAACTTGTTGATAAGATAAATCTGGAAAGAGACGAGATCGGACTTGGGGCAGAAGTAGTTTACTTTGATACTTCGCTGAATAAGGAAAAAACCTATCTGCTTACCAGTGAAGATGAAGCGGACCCCGCTGCCGGCAGGATTTCCGTAAGTTCTCCGCTTGCACAGGGACTTTTAGGTCACAGGCTGGGGGAAACAGTTGAAATAAAACTTCCGGCAAAGACTAAAACCGTTATTATAAAAAAGATTACATATTTATAAAATAATGTATAATGTTTTTATCCGTGCATAGCGCACGGTAAAATTTAATTTAACGAAGGAAGATTTTATGGCTTTTTGGAACAGCACCCCGCAGCAGCCTGCCGGAGCTCCCGGAGGCGCTCCTCAGCAGCCGGCGACATTAGGCGCCACCCTGGTTCAGGGTTATCAGCAGCTTCTTATGATAAAGAAGCAGAATCCGCAGATTGACCTCCCGGCTAAACTCTGTGATCTGATTGTAGAGCACGCTGTAAAGGAACGTGCCAGTGATATTCATATAGAAGGCCAGGGACAGAATATACGTGTGCGTTTCCGTATCGACGGAATTATGCATGACATGCTGGCTTTCAAAAAAGACCCCAATGTGCCGCTTATGCAGCGTATACGTGTTCTTTCAGGATTTGATCCGGAACCTTCAACATCATATAAAAACGAGGATGGCCGTTTTCAGAAAATGGCGGCAGGGCGTCCCATTCAGCTTCGTGTTTCCTCGTTCCCTACGGTTAACGGAGAAAAACTGGTGCTGCGCGTCGTTGACCGCGGACAGCTTTCCGTGCAGCTTGACAAGATCGGTCTTGAGCAGGACACTCTCGCACTGCTGAAAAAAATAATACGCAATCCGTACGGAATATTCTTCATTACAGGTGATACCGGTTCCGGAAAGACAACCTCGCTTTATTCCATACTTCAGGATATAAATACTCCGGCCATTAACATTATTACCCTCGAAGATCCGGTGGAATACCGTATGGAGGGAATCAATCAGGCGCAGATAAGCGCACGTA
>CACZRG010000092.1 GCA_902783485.1 uncultured Elusimicrobium sp. | reverse complement strand
CGAACGGGCCGCTTTCCATAGGAACTTATATAAAAAAACATTTTCCAGAGGCGGAGATAAAAATTTTTGATGCCGGAACGTATCTTACGGAATTATGCGGTGGAAACAATGATGTTCCTGAGGATTATGGCGCCTTTGTGCGTGGAAGCCTGCGGCTTTTTAAGGATTTCAGACCTGATATAATTGCTTTTTCATGCCTTTTCAACGGAACCTTTCATGGCCTGCGGGAATATGCTGCAGCTGCCGCTGAAATGTTTCCGGGTGCGCTGATAACAGCGGGCGGGCATCTGGCTGCCGCGCTTCCCGGAAAAATACTGTGTGACAGTTCTGCCGTTCAGGCTGTATGTTTCGGTGAAGGGGAGATTCCGTTTGTAAAACTGTGCGAAGCGTTTACTGCTGGGCGGGTACGGGAATACCTTGAGGAATCCGTTTCGTGGTACACTCCCGGCAAGATAAAATCCGGGTTCAGGGCCTCGCATGAATTTATAGAGAATCCTGATGAAATTCCACCGCTTGACCCGGAAATGCTTGTTTATAAAGAGGAGTTTTTCAGGCCTAATCCTTATGTTTTCCGCTATGCAGAGGACAATAACAGGGAAATAATGCTTTTCCCTACGAGGGGCTGCCCGAATCACTGCATATTCTGTGCGTCGCAGAATGTTCACGGACACAGGGTGCGCCGCAATACGGCTGAACGCGTAAAGAAGGACATTCTTTATTACAATGAGAAGTACGGCGTAACCTGTTTTGTTTTCTTTGATGATTCCTTCCTTTATGACAGAAAATCCGCCATAGAGGTTCTTAATTTCATAGGAGACAACGGCTTTACGGCCATAGTACCCACACCTGCCTTTTTTGCCATAGATGATGAGGTTGCGGCAGCTTTCGCCCATGCGCGGGTGGCCTGCGTGGAAGTAAGCATTGAGAACGGCAACCAGGAAACCCTTACCAATATAATTCACAAGCCGTCAAACCTTAAGCGTGCGGAGCAGACAATAAAATGTCTGCGGCGGCACGGAATAATCTCAATGGGTACAGTGCTTATAGGTTTTCCTGGTGAGACAATAGCTTCCATGATGAAAGGCCTTGCTAAACTTAAAACCATGGACCTGGACATGTTTCTTGTGCGTATTGTCACGCCGCTGCCGGGCAGTGAACTGTGGGATATATGTGTGAAAAACGGCTATTTTTCCGGCGAGCTTATGCCTTTCTTTCAGGATGCTGTTATTGAAACACCGGATTTTTCACGTGAGAAAATTACATATCTGTTCTATTCCTATCATAAATGGCTGAATTTTGACTTTAACCGCTATTACCGCGCGGGAAAATGGGAAGAGGCTTATGATTTTTTCAGCCATCCGATTTTTTCCACGTCCTTTGTGGCCTCTTATTATCTGGCGCTGTGCGCCCGTAAGATGGGCAGGGAGGACCTTTTTCTTGAACACCGCGAAAATTATCTGCGGGAAAGAAAAGAGGAGACGCAGGGAATGCCTGTTTATCAGCGCTGGGCAGAAAGGGAACTGCGGGAAATATGAAAGAAAGCAGAAAGCTGAAAATTCTTTTTATAATGCCGCTGCCGCTTCCTTTTGATGATGCGGTAAGGTGGGAAAATCTGCCTGAGGGCGGATTCCGCATGAATCTGCATTTTGTTACGCCGGGACTGCCGAACGGGCCACTGGCAATTTCAGCTTATATACAGAAATTCTTTCCTGAAACAGAGATAAGGATTTTTGATGCTGGTTCATATCTGCTGCGTCTTGCCGGTAATGTTTATGAAGAGCGGCTTTCTTATGGGAAATTTGTAAGGGACAGCCTGGAGTTTTTTACGGATTTCCAGCCTGATATAATAGGTTTTTCCTGTATGTTCAATGGAACATACGCGGGGCTTGCCGCATATTCCGCCGCTGCAGCGGAAAAATTCCCTGAGGCCTTTATCACCGCAGGCGGACATCTTGCGGCGGCTATCCCGGAAAGAATACTATGCGGACAGACTTCCGTAGAAGCGGTGAACTTTGGCGAGGGGGAAATTCCCTTTGTAAAACTGTGCCGGGCGTTCCACGACGGCAATGTGCGGGAATATCTTGAGAAATCTCCTTCGTGGTATACCGCTGCAAAGATTCAGGCCGGTTTCCGGGCTTCGCATGAATTCGTGGAAAATCTCGATGATATACCGAGAATAAACCCGGAACTGCTTTTTTACCGTGAAGATTATAATAAACCGAATGACCTTATTTTCCGTACTGCGCCTTTTTACGGCAGGGAAATTATGCTTTTCCCCACGAGAGGCTGCCCTAATCACTGTATATTCTGTGCATCGCAGAATGTTCATGGCCACCGTGTACGGCACAACAGCGCGGACAGGGTAAAAGAGGATATTATTTATTTCAATGAGAAATACGGCATAACCTGCTTTGTTTTTTTTGACGATTCTTTCCTGTACAATAAGAAAGCCGCTGTAGAGGTGCTTAATTTTATAGGTGACCATGGCTTTACGGCTATAGTGCCTACGCCTGCTTTTTTTGCCATTGATGACGAGGTTGCCGCCGCGTTTGCCCACGCTGGTGTGAAATCCGTAGAGGTGAACATAGAAAACGGCAATCAGGAAACACTTACAAATATTGTGCACAAACCGTCAAATCTGGAGCGTGCGGAGCGTACTATAAAACATCTGCACGCGCATGGCATACTGGCCATAGGCACGGCCATGATAGGCTTTCCGGGTGAGACCGTGGCTTCAATGATGAAAGGTCTGGCTAAACTTAAAACCATGGACCTTGATGTTTTCGTGGTATGGATAGTAACACCTCTGCCTGGCAGTGAACTGTGGGATATTTGTATAAAGAACGGATATTCTGACGGCAGTCTTATGAGCAATTTTCAGGATCCCGCCATATCCACGCCGGATTTTTCCAGGGAGCTTATTCAGTATCTTTATCACAGTTATCAGAAATGGCTTGTGTTTGACAACAACCGGTATTTCCGTGCGGGCAAATGGAAAGAGGCTTATGAATTCTTTCAGAATCCGCTGTGCCGCAGTTCATTCATGGCTGAGTATTATCTTGCAGTATGTGCCAGGAAAATGGGCAATGAGGAACTTTTCCTTAAACATCGTGAGAATTATCTGCGTGAGAGAAAAGAGGAAACACAGGGCAGGCCGGTATATATAAAATGGGCTGACCGGGAACTTGAGAAAATATAATAAACCATGCCACGGTTTCAGAATTTATAAACCGAAAGGAATTCCGTATCCGAGGGACAGAAATCATACTGATTCATTTCTTCCGGCAGAACCCATTTGATTTCAGAGTGTTCTTTGCGCTTCAGCGTGCCGCTTTCTATTTCCGCGGCGAAGAAATGCAGCCGGAGTTTTCTTTCAGGATATTCATAAACTGTCTCATGCAGTTTTTCCCTTACGGTAATGTTAATATTCAGTTCCTCGAGACATTCGCGTGCGAGGGCCTGCTCAAGAGTTTCGCCCGGCTCCTGCTTTCCTCCGGGAAATTCCCAAAGCAGCGCACAGCTTTTGTCTGCCGGTCTTCTGCATATAAGTATTTTCCCGTCCTTTTTTATAACTGCCGCTGTCACTTCAGTCATATTTCTGTAAGATCTCCGTCAAACAGTTTAGCATTTTTTAATATAATTATATGACGGCGCGGCCACTTAGCTGTTGCCGGTATCAGAAATTTAAGGATTTAAGATGGCAGAAAAAACTATAGATAACAAAGTCATATATTCAATGGTCGGAGTTAGTAAATTCTTCGGCAAAAAACAGGTGCTGAAAGATATTTACCTCTCATATTTTTACGGCGCCAAAATAGGTGTTCTCGGCCTGAACGGAGCGGGAAAAAGCTCCCTGCTTAAGATTCTTGCCGGTGTTGACAGGGATTTTCATGGGGAAACCGTGCTTTCACCCGGCTATACCGTAGGCCTGCTTGAACAAGAGCCAAAGCTGGACCCTGAGAAAACCGTAAGGCAGATAGCCGAGGAAGGCCTGCCGGAGGCCATGGCTGCCCTTAAGGAGTTCAATGAACTTAGCGACAGGCTGGCGGAACCTCTGGAACCGGAAGAAATGGAAAAAGTCCTGGAGAAGCAGGCAAAGGCCCAGGAAAAAATTGATGCGCTTGACGCATGGGACATAGATTCCCGGCTTGAACTTGCCATGGATGCTTTGGGCTGTCCGCCGCCTGATACGCTTGTTAAGAATATTTCCGGCGGTGAGCGCCGCCGCGTGGCATTATGCCGCCTGCTGCTGCAGGAGCCGGACATTCTTCTTCTTGACGAACCTACAAATCATCTTGACGCCGAGGCAGTGGCATGGCTGGAGCAGCATCTGCGCCATTACAAAGGTACGGTAATTGCTGTTACGCATGACAGATATTTCCTTGACAATGTTGCCGGCTGGATTCTGGAACTTGACCGCGGACACGGCATTCCGTGGAAAGGCAATTATTCATCATGGCTGAAACAGAAGGAAGAACGCCTGCGCGTTGAGGAAAAAGCGGAAAGCGACAGGCAGCGTACGCTGCAGCGTGAACTGGAATGGATACGCATGAGCCCGCGCGCGAGACAGGCCAAATCCAAAGCGCGTATAACCGCGTATGAAAACCTGCTTGAACAGGAAAATGAGAAACTGGCCAAGGACCTGGAGATATACATACCGCCGGGGCCGCGCCTTGGAAACCTCGTTATAGAGGCAAAGCATGTTACAAAAGGTTTCGGGGACAAACTCCTTGTGGAAGATATGAATTTCTCTCTCCCGGCGGGAGGTATTGTAGGGGTCATAGGCCCGAACGGCGCTGGAAAGACCACTCTTTTCAAGATGATAACCGGTGAGAAAAAACCGGATTCTGGGGAATTTAAGGTCGGCGAAAGCGTGAAACTGTGCTATGCGGACCAGCACCGCTCAACGCTTACTCCCGGAAAGAATGTCTGGGAGGTTATTTCCGGCGGGCTTGATATTGTTAAACTTGGCAAAATGGAAGTAAATTCCCGCGCATATGTGGCCCGTTTCAATTTCACCGGGCAGGACCAGCAGAAAATAGTGGATAATCTTTCCGGCGGCGAAAGAAACCGTGTTCATCTGGCGGTTATGCTCAAGGAAGGCGGAAATGTTCTTCTTCTTGACGAGCCGACAAATGACCTTGACGTGAATACCATGCGCGCGCTTGAAGAGGCTCTGGAAAATTTCGGCGGCTGCGCCGTGGTTATAAGCCATGACCGCTGGTTCCTGGACCGCATAGCCACGCATATTCTGGCTTTTGAGGGCGACAGCAAAGTTACATGGTTTGAGGGTAATTTCTCTGATTACGAAAAAGCCAGGCTTGAGCGTCTTGGCCGCAGCGAGATAACGCCACACCGGATAAAATACAAGAAACTTACAAGACCCTGATTCTGTCAGGAATAGTGTGCAGTTCCGTAAAAAGCACGGAATGGAAGAAAAGCCCGGCGGAAGTCGGGCTTTTAAATTCCGGCAGGAATTTTGTGAAATTGGTATCCATGTTCTGGAACTGCAGCGGCACATGCCTTTGCGGTTGTACAGGATATTCTGCCGTAATGATTCAGCCACATACTGTATTTTGTAGAATATATACGGGGGACGTAAGAGAGAAGAGAATGAACAGTATTAAGGAATATATACGCAGGGAACGTGAGGAAATGTACCTGCTGCTTATGAACATACCGGCAATAACCGTTACGCTTTTTGTGGTAAGCGTAATATGTATGAATATTCTCGCCAATAAAACACTTGTTCAGTACAAATGGATTGCACTTGACGGAGGTTTTCTTATTTCATGGATGTCTTTCATGAGTATGGATATAATAACCAAGCATTTCGGCCCTAAGGCCGCAACGCAGATGTCCGTGGTGGCTGCTTTGATAAATCTGCTAATGTGTTTTATTTTTTATATTGCAAGCATAATACCGTCAAACGCAGCTGACTATACTGCTTTCAATTCCATAATAGGCGGAACATGGTTCATACTTGTTGGCAGCACCATAGCTTTTCTGTCGTCCGCTTTTATAAACAACCGTGTAAACTGGGCTATAGCCAGGAAGTTCAAAAACAATCCGCACGGAAAAGCGGCCTTTGCCACTGCGAGCTATATTTCAACTTTTGTAGGGCAGTTCATAGACAATCTTATTTTCGCTGTAATAGTATTCATGTATTTTGCCCCGAAATACTGGGACGGATTCTGCTGGACTTTCACACAGTGCGCCGTATGCTCCGTTGCTGGTGCGCTTATGGAACTGCTGATGGAAGTTATTTTCTCGCCAATAGGCTATAAGGTTGTAAGCAACTGGCGCAGGCATGGCGTAGTCAGGGAATATATTAAGAAGGTTCTGGGTGAGGATATATAGTTTTCCGGGAGGAAATTATGAAGGTGATTGTTACCGGGGCTTCCGGCGGAATAGGCGGGGCAGTTTCTGAAAAATTTTTAAAAGAGGGACACGAGGTAACCGGCATAGACCGGCGCGGTCCTGTCATAAGGCATGAAAATTATACACATATACAGGGTGATGTGCGGGATTATGCCGTTCTTCCGGATATACCGGGCGCGGAAATTCTCGTAAACTGCGCTGGCACGCAGAACGAAGCTGATATAGACATAAACCTTAAGTCCCTTATAGGAATTACGGAACGCTACGGTGTGCGCCCCGGAATAAAGGCAGTACTGCACATAGGCTCCGCTTCCGGGCATACCGGCGCGGAATTCCCGGAATACTGCGCCAGCAAGGGCGGCATAATATCATATACTAAAAATGTTGCGCTGCGCATCGCTGAATATGGCGCTGTATGTAACAGCCTTGATCCGGGCGGGGTTTCCACTGAACTCAACAATGCCGTTATGAATGATCCTGTGCTGTGGACAAAAATAATGGATGAAACGCCTCTTAAGCGCTGGGCTTCAAAAGAGGAAATTGCGGAATGGGCGTATTTCCTTACCGCGGTAAACCGTTTCTGCACAGGACAGAGCATAGTCGTGGATGGTGGTGAATCCATATTGCGGCGGTTTATATGGCCCGGATTTCAGTCCGGTTCCGGCAAATCCGGAACAGAATCAGGAAATTAATATTTTATGGAAAACATTATAATTTTTATAGACACATACGGCAGATATTTCCCGGCTGTTTTAGTGCTGGTTTTTATAACAATGCTGATTTTGGGCATAAGGAATGCGGTACGTCTGAATGCATTGAAAAGCATAAATGTTCAGAATAATCCTCTGGACGGAGTGAGATTTGATGAAAATCCGGAAAAGCTGAAGAAGAAAATAAAAGTGCAGATGCTTACTGCAATTATAAGTATGTTTCTGCTGTCTTCCTGTGTCACGTTTAAATCCTTTTACAAAATGATGAAAGACGCAGGATATCTGGTAACATCTGAAGATATCAATCACCCACAGGATGAAAATGGAGCGACACCCCTTATGATAGCTATCAAACGCGGCCTTCCGGCTGCGACATTAAAAAAGATTATAGACAAAGGGGCGGATGTTAATGCCACGGACAGGATTGGTGATACCCCGCTTATGTACGCGGCGTCCTGGGCCAGGCCGGAACAGATTCAGCTGCTGCTGGACAGTGGTGCCCGGGCTGATGATAAAAACAACAGCGGGGACACGGCATTATTCAGGGCTGTAAAATGGCGCAAGCCGGAAAATGTTTTTTTCCTGGCTGACAAAGGTATGGATCTGAATGCCACGGGATATGCTGACTATACCCCTCTTGTTGCGGCCCTGCATGACTGGCATTCTGTGCAGCGGGGCAAAGCAGAGACTGATCTGTCAAAACTTAGAGCAAAAAACAGGGCAAACCATGAAAGATATACCGCACGTACGGAAGAATCCATAAGGATAATAATTCAGTATCTTCTTTCCAGGAATGTGAATGTTTACACAAAAGACTGCCGGGGCATGGACGCGGTAGGCCTTTCGGCAGGTACGGAATTTGAGAGAGATATCAAAAAACTTGCTGCTGTTCAGCAGGAACCTTCACAGAGCAATGTGCAGCAGGGTAATTAATAAAATCAGGAACTGTGCTTTTTTATGGAATATTTCTCTGCCGGTGGTTCTGATTTCATAATATTCATTGTTTCAGCCGTGGTTTTTGCGGTATCAGACGTGGCTGTACTTTATTTCTCAATAATGATCGCTATTGAAAGATTGAATAAAATACAGCCCGGGCAGGAAAAAAACAGCATATATAAAGATTCCTGCCTTTATTATGATCATGGTTCAGATAGCGTTAATATTATCAGAAAAGATAAACGCAGGGAGGTGGTATCTGCTCTTCCACCTCATTTCAAAAAGCTTTTTGCCGCAATGATTGTTTCATGTTTTTCCATGATGACTGCAATTCTGTTTTTTATCAGAATTCAGCAGTCAGCAGAATGAAAAGTGCCCTGTTTAAGCCGGTTCAGGAAAATGTTTTTTGTTATACATATCAAAATTTAAGTACAATTAACAAAATGCGGAATATCTGTTCACGCATCTTTAGTTTTTATTAAAATTTTCAGGAGCTGTTAATGTTTTGGCTTAATCAGATAAATTTTAAATATAAAACCGGCATGAGATTTGCATCATATGCGTTGTTCCTGCTTGTTGCCGCAGCATTTCCTGCTGCAGCCTATGCGGAAGATTTTACCAGCCTGCGTATAGATTTTGACGCGGCCCTTTCAGAAAATGATGTGGACGGAGCCGGAAAAAACAGGTCTTTTGTAAGCGAAGGCTGGAAGTATACCGGAATGATGAATACGGAACTCCATGGCGAATATGATGATACACGTTTCAATCTGCGTTTTGGCCTGAGAGCTACAAATGACAAAAGAAGTGATTATATTCCGCTTTCTCTTACCAATGCGCAGGGATTTATAGAAAATAAAGAGCATAAACTCATTCTGGGAGATGTTTTTGAGGTTTTTTCAAGATATTCCCTAAGTTCATCGCTGAAAGGCGCAAACTACAGGTATGAGAAAAAGGGCCTTCCGGTATTTTCCGTAATAGGGGGCCGCGCATATCCGCGCTGGGAAAGCTGGTGGAAGGATCCGGATGCAGTTACGCTTAAAAGAGAAGTTTACGGGGCAAATGTAAAACATCAGATTCTTGATGATCTGAACATAGGTCTTTCATATCTGCAGAGCAGTGATTCTGACCCTGCGTTTCAGACGGAAACACTGTATTCAAACAAGGTTATGGCTGCTGTGGCAGATTATAAGCCTGTTCCCGGGCTTACGCTGTCTGGGGAAGCGGCGCTGTCTTCAACAGATATAAAGAATGGTGCTTCCGCATCAGAAGCCGGGCAGGCTTTCCGTTTTGAAGCCGTAGGCGACCAGGACCCAAGCCGCGTGGTTCTGGAATATGAAAGAGTAAGTCCGGATTTTGAATCTCTTGTCGGTTCCGCAGTAAAAGACCGCGAGAGTGCAGGCGGCAGCTGGCGCTACAAGGCAACCGGAGATGTTACCGTCAACACTTCCATGAAATGGCACAGGAACAGCCTTGATTCAAAGGCATTGAGAACCAATACATACAGGCCTGCGGCAGGCGTAAATATCCGCCGTCTGGGCGGAAGACGATATTCAAGCCTTGATCTTAAGTTAAAAATGGATTACCGCGATGCCCCTGCCCGTGTTTCCTCTGACTGGTTTGCCTCTGCGGATTACAGGGACCGCGTAGGTCTTTATGATATGGATGCCGGTATAGGGTTCTCATCATACAATGCCGGCAAAAAAGACAATGACCAGCTTGATACCACCGCAAGATTTTCTGTAAGTACCCGCAGAACAGCAGGCAGCATTGTTTTGCGTCCTGCTTTAAGCGCATCTGCCGGATATGTTGATGACGATCAGGCCGCCATTACAAGAAAAGTTTATGAGTATTCAGCCTCGCTTGGGCTTTCCCTGCCTGAAAAAAATCTGTCTTCCAATCTCAGAATCGGTCAGAATTTCATGCGCGCCCCGGATGCGGATGCAGATGCGGTATATGTTGCGGCGCAGATAAACTACAGCCCGCGTGTCATGAATGGTGGAAGATTTTATGCAAAGTTCTCGCTGAATGATTATTCATACCAGGCTACTGGAAATGACTATGCGGAAAGAATTTTTACAGTCGGATTTAATCTGCCGCTGAACTACAAATGGTAGAACTGTTTTTGAAAGGAGCGTTTTTATGAAAAAAAGCATTTTTTTTGCTGCTGTTATGATGTTTGTGCTGTCTGCAGTTCCTGCGCAGGCAAAATGGTGGATATTTGGCAAGGGCAAGAAAGACGGGGTGACAATTTCATATCTGTATCTGAATAATATGCCGTACCAGGATATGAACGGCAAGGCGGTATTTTACAGTGACTCAATGCAGAAGAATGAAATAGTTGTTGCCGGAAAAGCAAAGACATCCAACGGTTCTGTAGGAACAGTAATGGTGTCTCTTGACGGAAAAGAGACCTGGGAAAAAGCGAATCTTGCCAAAGACGGCACATTTGAATATGTTTTCACACCGGAGAAAGGCCGCACATATGATTTCTATCTTAAGGCCGTTGATACCACCGGCAAAAACAATGAAGTTGATGAAACTGCTGTCAAAATAAGTTTGTCTGATGAGAAAATAAAGGATAAGATTATTCCTTTCCTCACTGCCCTTTTCAATGCCTATCAGGATAAAAACAGAAAAGAGTTCATGGATATGGTCAGTGACTCTTTTGCCGGAGGAAAAGAGATACTTGATACTGCCATAACCAGCGATTTTACGCTGCTTGAGCAGATAAGGTTTTTATGGTCTGTAAATTCCATAACCGCAGCTCCGGGAGGAAGAATAAGCATATCGCTGCGTTATGAGCGCAGGGTTACGGTTGCAGACAGCGGCACGCCTCTGTCTGACAAGGGTTTTACTGAAATACATCTTGAGCCGGAAGAAGGAGAACTTAAACTTGCAGGCATGAAAAGCCCGCTGCTTTTCGGTTTGTCAGGCGAAGAGGATATATCCGGCGGTACAATATATCAGCCGGCCTCCGAAGGCGGTACACTGATAATAGAGGGAAGAACTGTAAGGATAAACAGCAACAGGGAATCCGGTACAATCACATTGTGCGCCGGCCATATCTGTGACGGATTCGGCGACTGGGGATATGATTTTGACATGCAGACATTTACCAATTCTGATGGCTCCATGGCTGCTTACAAGGGTACTGGCCTGCACCTGAACAGCATATCCGGGTTTTTGCAGCTCCAGTCTGCATGCGATATTGACACTGTGGCAGTGCCCGCAAGCGGGTATTCTTTGCCTACGGATGCAATTTCTGTAGCTTCCCCGGAATGCTGGGCTTTGGATTACGGCGCAAGAGGCAAAGTCATTTTTAAGGTGACAAGCGGAGACACTTCCACCACTAATCCCATAACACTGCATTATGTGTATGAAAGGTAGCCTTAATATAGTTTTAGCCCGGCTGTGAATGACGTCTGGAAAAAGTATGCCTGATAGAAAAATTTTTTATGCAGTTCTTATGCTGCTTGCGCTGACATTCCCGGAACTGGCATATTCAGCCAGTCTGTTTACCAAGGCCTCGGATTTTTCCAAAGCCGAGGAATACGGACTCAAGTTTGTTACATATACTCTTGAGGAGAAGAATCCGGAGGAAGGCGTAAAAAAACTTGCGAAATATGACGCTCTATGGGATATTCTTGGCAAGAGCGAAGAGTTTTTCCTGAACGGGGATCCGGACGCTTTTCCTCAGACAAAGGACAGAATACTTAAAATAAAACTTGTTTTGGACCAGACACAGGTGCTTGCCACCAAACTGGGCGAGGGCAGTTATGACGATGCTGCCATGGAAGCAATAACCCTGGCTGTTGGGCTTGTGGATCATCCGCTTGTCAATCTTGTCTGGGAAATGAGCAAGCTCACATATGAGTCGCACAAAGCTGTAAAGGAATCAGTGGCCGCGCTGGAAATAGAAAAGCTGTACGGCATAGTTGATACCGACAGGCGTCTGCATGGCACATATTCTGAGGACGGGCCTAAGCTGATTCCGACTGACAAGGATACTGTTACATATTTTTACGACAAGTACATAGTTACAAACAGGAACACAAGACAGCTTGTGCGTACTTATGTAAATAAAGTCATAGGTGCAAATTTCCCCGAATATTCACCCACGCTGTGGCAGCGCATAAGCGGCACGGCTGAAACAGAGAAGGAAGCTGCCGAACTTGCTGAGCTGGTAGAGTTCAAAAATGCTTCCCGTGCGTGGATTAAGCAGCTTATTGATGACTTGAACAAACAGGTTAAGCTTAACTGGGCGAGAATGACTTTGCGCCGTAAGCTCGTGGTATTCAATGAATTTAAGGCCAGATATGATGAATCAATAAAGGACTTTGATTCAATAGATGCTTTTTTCAGGCATTATCAGAAAATGAAAAGTGAGCAGAAAAACTATGCTTCCATAGTCAAAGGCCTTCAGGAAGATTATAAAGCAGCGCTCAGGCTGCTGAATTTTAAAAACGATAAAGGAAAAAGAAACAGGGCGCATGAAGCGCGGCCTTTATTCTGGAAAGTCCATAACAGCGCCGTAGTGTACGGCGCAAGGGCTGCAAAAATAGAGGATTATTCCTACTCCGGCATTTTTGATAAGATAGCGGCAGACTGCATAAGCAGAATTGTTGAATGTGACAAAATAATGTATGAAGATAATACAAATCCGAGAAATGCCGCAAGGGAAAAAGCAGAACTGCAGGCTTTGCTTACCGACCCTAAAAAAACACCTGAAGAAATAATCATCGAGGCAAAAAACAAAACCAGGCCTGTTACAGGCGGAAATCCGGATCTGATAGATTCACAGAAGCAGGGCATGATTGAGTATTATTCATACAGGGCCTCGGCTGCGAAAAAGAAATTTGAGGAATATCAGGCAGCGGTTGAAAAAATACTAAGCTCAATAAAAGGAAAACATGTGTGGGTTGACCTTTTCTCGAAAAAAAGAATGTCAGCTCCGGCAGATCCACTTTCAGATATGGAGAAAGTCCTGTCAGAATATTCTTATGTGTCAGCCGGCCCGCTTTCAGATGAGGACAGAAAAAACAATGTAAGGTATTCAGTAATAAATGCCTTTAGCAGAAAAAAAATAATACTGAATGACAGCCTGAATAACTTCAAATATGCCTTTTCGCAGGCCAGGCAGGGAGACATAAGGGTTTATCTGGAGCGGCTTGAATGTGCGAGGCAGGCATGGAACAGGCTGGAAAAACCGGATGCTGAAACAATGGATTTTATCGTGTCAGGCCGCCCTGAAAGGGATTTGCAGGCGTTTAATGAAAACATATCAGTTCTGGAGTCTTTTTTTAAAAGTTTCAAATACAGCCGCCAGATAGAAAAACTGGACCGTCTGGAAGACAGGTACAATACAGAAATTGACAACCGCCGCACGGATATTGTTTTTTTTGACTATCTGTATTATGAAGCCAGTGAATGGTTTAACAACCAGTGTGTTTTTGACCCCATCATGCCTGGTTCCATTGATAACGGCATTCTGAGAACATCATATAATCCTTACAACAGCAAATGTTCAAAGACACCTCTGTTTGTTCTGATAGATAAAGGACCTTATGCGGGGTATCTGCGGAAAAATCTGGAGTATTATGATCCCGCACAAAATGTAAGATATATAAATTCCGGATTGTCTTCTCTAATAAGCAAAACGGAATTTGAAAATATGGCAGAGAGAAAAAAAGATCTGGAATCTCTGAATGCCTCAAAATTCTGGAAACAGGTTAAGAATGATATGCCGGAAAGCGCAGCCGTGATAAGCGGTGCCTACGGCGGGGCGCATTTTAAGTTTATGTCAAAAAAGAATCTGTACAAACCGGAAAAAGATTTTCTGCCTAACAGTTATTTTAAGGACTGGAAAAGTGAAGTATGGCTTGTCGATGAGGCTGCGCTGGATGGGATTATGCCGGAGATACAGTCCATAAAGGCCGATGATGAAGAATCGTATAAAAACGGCCTTTCAGCAATAAACAAGGTTATGCCAGGCACAATATATTTTCCGGATAAGGAGCTGCTTGAAAAATTGCCTTTCACCCGGGAAAGTAAAGAAAAATATTTTAACCTCGGTGTATATAATTTTTCATCCACAAGTTCTGTCAGTGATTCGCCTCTTGTTAAAAAATATGAAAAAATAAAAGATATTGTATTGGACAAATATTACGAAAGGGACAACTGCTTCCGGCATGGCAGCTGCAGACTGGCGCAGATTATGAAGGAAAAAGAACAGAAAAAAAAGCAGGCTGAACAGCAGGCCACGGCAGCGGTTCCGCAGCCCAGTCCGTATGAGCCTTCAGAAACTGACAGAAAAATCATAGAAGAATTTTATGCAAAATTCAAAACCGCCTATGAGGCGCAGCAGGAAAATGTTCTTCTGGGATATATTTCCGATGACTGGGACTGCGGGGACGGGACTACGCTTCAGGACCTGGAAGATAATTTCCGGAATATGTTCACGCTTTACGATGCGCTTAAATATGAAATTTCCGGGCTTCAGATTAAAGCAGACAGGGAAGCAGGCATTTTTGATGTAAGCTACCGCCTGAAAATTACAGGAAGCAGTTTCAGTATGGATATAAAACGTGAGGAGGAATCGTCCGTAAGGGAACTGATTCTGGTAAAAGGAAATTCCGTGAAAATAAAAAGAACCCTGAATGGTTTCTTCTGGTACAGAAATTAGGCTGATATAGATATACAAAGCGCCGGAACCGTAATATTACAGGTTTCCGGCGCTTTGTATTTTATTATCTGAAGGATTCAGTCTTCGTCTAACTCTTTCTTTATGATTTCTATTGCTTTTTCCGTATCGGAAACATTGAACAGGATCCGGCCTTTTTCCCCTGCGAAAGAGGTGCCGTAAACGGTTGTTATATTCAGTCCGTGACGGTTAAGCACCTGCGTGAGCCGGAACAGATTTCCTGCCCTGTCAGAGGGAAATTCGTATGAAATCATGGCTGTTTCTATGGTAGTGAAACCGGCATCGGTTATTACTTTGCTTACCTGGCCTTCCTCATCAATTGCTACGCGTACCACACCGGAATCATCCCTGACCTCGGAGGCTATGCCTACAAGATTCAGTCCCGCCTTGTGAAAAATCTCCACAAATTTGGATAGAGATCCGGGAGCATTGGGAATAAAAACGGTGTACTGACGTATAAGTTTTACTGACATAAGAAAATCTCCATGGGTTTTCCCGGAGTTCTTCCGGTAAGCCTGTAATTATTATAAATAATTTTTACAGCCTTTTAACAATACGGCAATATGTTGTCTGCGGTTTATTCTGTGGCTGTGCATAATATATTTGAGAGCTGCGTAAAAAAACTATAGAATAAAATTATGAGATGGAAGTTCTTCCCTGGTCCTGAACGCAGAATTACTGCCGTTCTTTCTCTGTGTGCTGCGGTTATTCTCTCCTTTTTCGCTTTAAGGGCGGCGGCTGATACAATATTTATGTATAACTATACAAAAACATTATCATATCAGTATGCAAAAGGAAACGGGCTTGTTCCGGAGAATATGCCGCCATTTGCGGAATTTGCACTTGTGCATCCGGTGTTTCTCAATTTCCTGCAGACATTTGTTCTGATCAATGCCGCTGTAATCGCTTTCGGCCTGTGGCGGGGGCGCAGCTGGGGACGTGTGAGTGCGGTTTATTTCCTTTATCTGTCAGCATTTGTAATGCTGGTATTTGTTATTTATCCGTCTCTTGTGGTGCCGGAACCGTATATTTATCACGGAATGGCTCCTTTTCCGGAGTTTAACCAGAGGGTAAGAATTATTTCCCTGGTTCTTCGTACGGCAGCAGTTGTTTTAATATTCCTGTTTATTCTGCTGGCCAGATATTTTGAGAATCTTTCGGTATATCCGGCAGATAATTTCTATCTTCCTGCCAGTGGTTCGGCCACTCCCGGAGATTCCGCAGCTGCCGGAAATAAAAAAGCCGGGGACTCGCAATGCGGCGATGAGCCCGCAGGCATGAAAACGGAAAAACAGTCTGCCTTGCCGGAGGATTCCGCCTCTGAAGATAAAGTGGGCTGAATGTCCTTTCCCTGGTTTTGATTAAGAACAGCAATATAATATAAAATTATTATTAGGGATATTTGCTATCCTCAAGAGGCATTTTATGTGGAATTATACTGACAAAGTTTATGAACATTTCAAGAATCCGCGCAATGTGGGCGAGATACCGAACCCTGACGCAACAGGAGAGGTGGGAAGCCTGTCCTGTGGCGATGCGCTTAAGCTCACACTTCGCATAGATAAGGCGACAGACAGGATAGTTGAAGCCAAATTCAAGACTTTCGGCTGCGCCAGCGCAATAGCCTCATCTTCAGTACTTACTGAAATGATAATCGGTCTTACGCTTGATGAAGCCGCAAAGATAACCAATCAGCAGATAGCAGATGCCCTTGGCGGGCTTCCGGGCAAGAAAATGCACTGTTCAGTAATGGGAATGGAAGCTCTTGAGGCAGCCATAGCAGATTACCGCGGTGAAAAAGGCGGGAAACGTGTCGTTTCCGGTGCCGAACGGGTGGTATGCAAATGCTTCGGTGTTACCGAAGCCGTTATACTTAAAGCCATAAAGGTAAACGGTCTTAAAACCGTTGAGCAGGTGGCTGATTTTACGAAAGCCGGCGGTGGCTGTGGCCAGTGCAAAGGGGAGATAGAAAAAATCCTTAAGGATTACTGGGCCAATGCGGAAAACAAGAAATTCGCCGATATGACCGTGGTGGAGAAAATAAAGGTAATAGAAAAAATACTCGCTGAAAAGGTTAATCCTCTGCTCAAAAGAGATGGGGGCTGGATAGAACTTGTTGATGTGCAGGGCATGAATGTGAAAATGCGCTTTCTCGGAATGTGCAGCGGCTGTGCCTCTTCCGCGGTTACGCTTAAGACAGTTGTGGAAAAAGAACTCAGGGAAAACATTGACCCGGCTATAGAAGTGGAGAATGCCTGATTATGGAAAAGCAGCATATTTATTACTTTGACAATAATGCTACCAGCCGCGTGGCGGAAGAAGTAGCCAGGGAAATGGAGCCTTTTTTTCATGATCTTTACGCGAATCCTTCCAGTATGCATTTTTTTGGCGGATCCCTGCAGATATATCTTGATACAGCCCGCCAGCGCGTAGCAGATTTATTAGGTGCGCGGCCTGAGGAAATAATATTCACAAGCTGCGGTACGGAATCCGATTCCACGGCAATTTATTCCGCGTTGCGTTCACAGCCCGGCAAAAAACATTTCATAACAACACAGGTTGAACACCCGGCTGTGCTGACAGTGGCTAAAAACCTTGAAAAGCAGGGCTACCGGGTTACGCGCCTGCCTGTGGATGCTGAGGGAAGGCTTAATCTTGATGACCTGAAGCAGGCCATAACGGCAGATACCGCTCTTGTATCCATGATGTGGGCCAATAATGAAACCGGTGTTGTATTCCCGGTAGAGGAAGCAGCCCGCATAGCTCATTCCCGCGGGGTACTGTTCCACACGGACGCAGTGCAGGCAGCAGGCAAGATACCGATAAATCTGTCTGAGACCAGAATAGATATGCTTTCTGTTTCCGGGCACAAACTGCACGCTCCCAAGGGCATAGGTGTTTTATATGTCAGAAAAGGTACTCCCTTTACACCTTTTCTTATAGGAGGACATCAGGAAGATGGCCGTCGCGCCGGTACTGAGAATGTTCCTTATATAGTTGGCCTTGGAAAAGCGGCTGAACTTGCCAGAAAGCATATAGAACTTGAGAATACGCAGGTACGTGAACTGCGCGACCGTCTTGAGGCCGGCCTTACAGCAGCTGTGCCTGGTACAAAAGTGAACGGCAGGGGAGCGGAGCGGCTTCCCAATACCTTAAGTATATGTTTTGAGTATATAGAAGGTGAGTCCATACTTCTTATGCTCAGCGAAAAAGGCATATGCGCATCATCCGGATCTGCCTGTACTTCAGGTTCGCTGGAACCTTCCCATGTGCTGCGGGCAATGAAAGTACCGCAGACATACGCACATGGCTCAATACGTCTTTCCCTTAGTATATATAACACAAGGGAGGAAGTTGACTATGTGATAAAGGAATTCCCCGCCATAGTTGAGAAACTGCGTGCCATTTCCCCTTTCGCTGACGGAAAACCTCTGTTCGGTGCCGGGGACGGGCATCATCATTAATATGTTGTAATGCTGAATTTACGTTACTGATTGCAATAAAACGGCTTTACATGCGTTTGACATATTAAGGTTAGTTTAGTTATAGTATGTTAGAGATTTAGTTGTAAGCAGTACGGTACGGAGGGGGCCGGGTTGTTTTCCCCTTCACTTTACAAAGGAGAGTTAAAATGAAAAACACTTCAAAA
This sequence comes from uncultured Elusimicrobium sp., assembly GCA_902783485.1. GTDB lineage: Bacteria > Elusimicrobiota > Elusimicrobia > Elusimicrobiales > UBA9959 > CACZRG01. The sequence continues at coordinate 7,248 of CACZRG010000092.1, read as the reverse complement.
CTACTGTTTGGCTTTTTAGCCGTGCTCTTTGTCACTGCCTGTGGCAGCAAGGAAGTTAAACCCACTATTATGACAAACGGATGCCCGGCTTGGACAATGCAGGGAACTGCCTCATTCAATGATGGAAGCATATACGGAGTTGGCAGTGTGTTCAATGTAAGAAATCCGTCCCTTGCCCGCGGAGCCGCTGATACCAGAGCAAGAGCAGAAATTGTCCGCACTCTTAAATCAAAAGTCTCTGATCTTATGAAGGATTATCAGGCCAGCACATCAGCCGGAGAGGCCGGTGTTTCAAGCGAAGAGCAGGATATTACCATGGCCACCAAGGCTTTTGCCGAGATGGAATTAAACGGCACTGTTGTTGTTGACCGCTGCAATGGCAGTGACGGTGGTGTGTACTCGCTCGTTAAACTGGATCCCGCTTCCGTGGAGAAAGTCATAGACCAGCAGAAAACACTTTCCCCGAAACTCAAGGCGATCGTTAAGGAAAACGCCGCCAAGGCTTTTGAGGAAATCAATGCCGAATCGGCAAAAAATAGTAAATAGTATTGGAGTTCTATAAATGAAAAAGATTACGGGACTTCTGCTTGTATCCCTTCTGCCTCTGCTTTCCGCCTGCGGAACATCAGTGGCAAGGGTGGATACAAATACAACAATTGACGTAAGCGGCAAATGGAATGATGCTGATTCGCGCATGGCGGCTGACGAACTGATTGAGGACTGCCTTTCACGCCCGTGGCTCTCAAGGGCCCGTGCCTCCAAAGGAGATAATCCCACTGTCATAGTGGGCACAGTCAGGAATCTCAGCAATGAGCATCTGAACACAAATGTGCTTGTTCAGGATCTTCAGCGTGCTCTTATCAATTCCGGACGTGTGGACTTTGTAGCCGACAGGGATGAGCGTGCAGATGTACGTGATGAGCGCTTCGATCAGGCTGTTAATGCCTCCGAAAGCACACGCAAAGCCCATGGACAGGAAACCGGCGCTGATTTCATGCTCAGCGGTTCAGTTAATACCATTGAAGACAGAGAGGGCGGAAAATCCGTTATTCTCTACCAGGTTGACATGAAACTTCTTGATATGCAGTCCAACAAAATTGTCTGGACCGGCCAGAAGAAAATCAAGAAAAGCATAAAACGTTCATCCAGCAAATGGTAAAAACATTCCTGAAAACCGCAGTACTGGTCTGCGTGGCCGCCCTTGCGGCGGCCTGCGCAGGTCCGTCCAGTGCTTACAGGACAGCCATTAACGGCCGTATAGCGCGAGGCGATCTGGAAGGTGCACTCAGGCAGGTGGACAGTTCCAAAAGAACGGAGTATTCAAGGAAAAACGCCGTTCTTTATTATCTTGACCGTGGTGCACTGCTTTATGATCTTCAGCGCTATAAGGAAAGCGATGAGGCTTTTGCAGAAGCCGACAGTATCATGGAGTCTCTTTTCGCGAAGAGCATAACGCGTGGCATAGGTACTGTTCTCCTTAATGACAATACTACGGAATATGGCGGAGAGATTTTTGAGCGTGCCATTATGCACACATACCGCGCCATGAACTTCCTTATGTCAGGAAACAGGGATGAAGCGCTTGTTGAGGCACGCAGGGTTACATCTTTCCTTTCCCGGTATTCTGCATACATGGAGAATAAAAGCGGTTATAAGGATAGTCCTTTTGCCCAGTATTTAAGTGCCATGCTTTTTGAAGAGGCAGGCCAGCAGGATGATGCACGCATTTCATATGATGCCTTTCAGAAAGCCTCTGAAGGCAATTATGCCTATCTTAAAAATCTGCCTGCTCTTAGAACTTTAGATTCATCATCTTATTCTGCAAAAAACAGTTCTGCAGGAGCGAAAGCAGGCATGAGAAAGAACCGCCGCCGCGCAGCCGAGGAACTGAATAATTCTTTTGATGAAATATCAGACGACTCCGGAAATTCCGGCAGAAAAGGTGCCAACCGTTCCGGCGAAGAACTTAACAGTTCCTTTGATGAAATAACCGGTGAATCTGAAAAATCCGGTACACCGGTAACTGCTGAAAAGCCAGTTGTCAGGGATGTATATGACAATCCCATGCGTCCGGCCTCGAAAATGAGCAGCAACAGAAACAGTTCTTTTATTTCACAGTCCAATCTTTTTGAGATACCTTCATATAAACAGCTTGCTGTTAGCGGTCTGGGGGAAATTGTTCTGATTCACTATAATGGCCCGGCACCGATGAAGGTTTCCAGAACAATGCAGGTAGCCTGGAGCAAGGCGCAGGCTTATGTTAATTCCAGTGGCTACCGCACAAAGGAATATGATGACCGTCTTGCCAATGGCATAAGGGCTGGTGTTTTCGGCAATGCAATAACCGTAGCATATCCGGAATATGTGCAGAAACCTTACAGAATCACATCTTCCAGGGTTTCTGTTGATTCAGAGGATGGCGATGAGTCCGGAGCTGTGACAACAAGGCTTATGGAGGACATAAGCGCGGATGCCAAAACCACGATGGACAGCAAGAATGCCGCAGTTATGGCCAGGGCTATAGCGAGAGCTACGGTTAAATATGTGCTTGCAAAGAATATAGGCGATGCCGGCAGTAAAATCATTGAAAAGAATGTCGATGGCACTGCAGGCCAGCTGCTTGGACTTCTTTTCAAGGCGGCCACAAGTGCCACGGCAGCAGCGACAGAAGTTGCTGATACGCGTGGCTGGACAACAGTCCCCGCGCAGATAAGGCTTTCACGGCAGACAGCTTCTCCGGGCACACACAGAGTGACTGTCACATTCCTTGACGGAAATGGTTTTACTGTAGGCCGTCAGGTGTTTGAGAATGTGGAAGTCAGGGCCGGACAGCGCACCTATCTGCACTGCCGCACCGGGCTTTAATATAAGTTCCTTCCCTGCATAACAGGGAAGGAGCAGGGGTGTTATTATGAAAAAAACCTTGATTCTTTTTATTTCCATGCTCCTTGCTTCTGCCTGTACTACTGTATACAAAGACAGCGTAAGTGATGCCGGAAAAATGAATAAATCCTCCCGCGCTCCGGACTGGGTTGAGGGAAGTTCTGCGTCATATCCTTCTGCTGTCTATATTACCGGCAAAGGTTCTGCTGATGATATGGAAACGGCAAAAGACAGGGCACGGGGTGAAATTTCAAAAGTCTTTTCTGCAGATATAAAAGCGGAAACTTCTGTGTACGAGAGCGAGCGTTCTGTATCAGCCGGTGGTAAATCATCCAATGAATACTCTGTTTCAGCGGGTGAGGATATAAGGACTGTTTCAAAAAAGACCCTTGAAGGAATTGAGATAGCAGAGGTCTGGCAGGATAAAAACTCTTTCCGCTGGTATGCCCTTGCTGTTCTTGAAAGAGCAAAAATACGCCGCATTTACAGCGAAAAATTAGAGGAAACAGAGGAACAGATAAACCTTTATTCCGCACAGATGGACGCTGCTGAAAATAATATGGACCGCGCCATGGCTGCGCTTAAGGTTAAAAACCTTATGAAAACCCGTGACATACTGGTTAAGGATCTAAAGGTTATAGGCGGCAGCGGTTTTGCATCCGGCATGGAGAATATTTCTGCTGTAAGGACAAAGGCGGATCAGGCCATAGCTGCGCTTGGTATTTATGTTGAGGTTGTCCCAGCGAACAGCCGTGTTTCCACGGAAATAGCAAAAACGCTTGTTTCGCTTGGAATGAAGGTTTCTGAATCTGCTTCAAATATAGACATACGCGTAGCGTGTGAAGCGGAAGTGCAGCCAATGCAGGATCCGTCGCGCGGATCACGCTGGAAATGGTACACCGGCGAAGCCTCCGTTAAACTTACCGATGTAAGAGCCGGCAGGTCTTTCCTGGAGTTCAATGCCTCATCAAAAGAAGCATTTGTCAGCGAAGCCGGCGCAAAAGCCAATGCCGAGAAAGCACTGGGCCGCAGCATAGGAAAGAAGATAAATGAGGCCATAGAAAACTATTTCGACGGAATGTAAAACATGATTCTGTCGCCGTAAAAGGCTGCGGATTAAAGCCCGTGGCCTTTTTTCATGCTATAATCTGATTGGATGCCGTATTCACCGTAGGTGTATTGAGTGCATTTGTGCCCGCGTTTTACGGATTTTCAGAATATCTGCGTAAAATTTCATGATGCAGAGTTACTGCCTGTTATATATGAGAAACTTTTTTGCTTTCATAAAAACATTTATACTTTTTTTTATTCTGTTTTCTTTTTTTGCCCCTTATGGTGTTTCCGCCGTGGAAAACCGGAGTAAAGCCGCAGCAGGTTCCGGGGAGTATACGGTTAACAGTATTTCGGTAATACATTATTCCGGCACAATTACCGCTGCAGCGGCGGATTATTTTACCGTGGCATTTGATGCACTTTCCGGCCCGGACGGTGCGGATATGGCTGTGATAGCACTGGATACTCCCGGAGGTCTTGATTCCTCAATGCGTGTGATAATAAAAGGTCTTATGAACCTGAACAGGCCTGCTGCGGTATTTGTGTCCCCGCAGGGTGCGCGCGCCACATCCGCGGGAGTGTTCATAACCATGGCTGCGCCTGTTGCCGCGATGGCTCCTGGCACAAGTATTGGCGCTGCACATCCGGTGTTCGCCGGTATATTTCCTTCATATGGCAGGGACAAGAATAAGGATTCCGAAACTGAAGCCGGTATAATGGAGGCAAAGGTGCTTAATGACTCTGTGGCATATATACGTTCCCTTGCCGCCAAAACAGGGCGCAATGCGGAATGGGCCATAAATTCCGTACGCAGCAGTATTGCTGTACCGGCTGATGAAGCTGTAAGGATAGGGGTAGCGGATTTCATGGCTGAGGATATTGATGATTTCATAAAAAAACTTGACGGCCGTAAAGCCGGTGATTTTGGTGTACTGCACATAAGTGAAGGGGTTAAGGTTAAACACATAAGACAGGGATTCCGTGACAGATTCATGTCCACAGTATCAACTCCGGATCTGGCAATGCTTCTTGCCGGTGCAGGTGCTGCAGGGTTGTTCATAGAACTGTATAGTCCGGGCCTTGTTCTTCCCGGTGTTCTGGGTGCAATGTCACTTGTTCTTTCCCTTTATTCATTCCAGACACTTTCCGCCAGTGGAGCCGGTATAGCGCTTATTTTCCTTGCATTCGTATTCTTTATAGCGGAAATAAAAGTTATGAGTTATGGACTGCTTACCGTGGCTGGCGCTTTTTCCATGCTTGTGGGCGGGCTTATGCTTTTCGAGCCGCAGGCTTCCGGCGGACTTGGCGTTTCGGCAGGGCTTCTTATAGGAACCATAATAAGTCTTATGGCTGTTGTGGCTGTACTTGCTTTTATTGTTTTCCGCGCACAGAGTTCCAGAATAGTTGCGGGTATAGAGAGTCTTGAAGGAAAGAAAGGAACCGCAAAAACTGATATGAACCCGAAAGGCAAGGTTCTGGCGGAAGGGGAATTATGGGAGGCGGAAAGTGTTTCGGGCAGCATAGCCGCAGGGGAAAAGGTGATTGTGGCGGAAGTTAAAGGGTTCAGAATGAAAGTACGCCGTGACGATGGTGTATCTCAGGAACTGCCACAGAATGCCGGAAACAGTCCGGCTGTTTGAAGACTCAATGGCTAAATTGCCATAATATAAATAATATTACCCGTTCAAAAGGGTATGAAGCCTGTCCGTTTCAGCGGATATGTTTGTATTGATTTTATTCCGGATTTAAGTCCGGGGAGATTTTAAGAGGAAGCAAAAGGAATGGCTACAAGGTATACTGAAAGAGCACAGCGGATAATCCTGCTTGCGCAGGAGGAGGCCAAAAGGCTGAACCATGACTATGTAGGCACGGAACACATTCTCCTGGGAATGATAACGCTGCAGGAAGGCCGGGCGTACCAGGTTTTTAATAATCTGAAAGTTGACAGAAAAAGGGTGCGTGAGGAAATAAACAGTCTTGTAGGTCCCGGGGACAATATGCTTCTTCTGGGAGATATTCCTTTTACCCCGCGCGCCAAGAAGGCACTGGAATACGCTTTTGAGGAAGCTCAGCAGATGGGCCATTCATATGTGGGTTCAGAACATTTCCTTTTGGGGCTTATACGCGAGGGAGACGGAGTTGCTGCGCGTGTGCTTGAGAAAATGGGCCTTGAACTTGATGAAGTACGCAGAGAGGTTCTGTCCATACTCGAAGGAAACAGCAGACCGCGGCGTCGTTCCACGGAAGATGCTGGTTCCCAGCAGTCTGAGCGTGAGGAAAGACAGGAAGAAGATTCACCTGAAGAAGAAACACAGGATTCTGATGAGCAGGGTGGTGAAAAAAGGCGCCGCAAGGCTCCGCGCAGCAAAACACCAATGCTTGATGAGTTTACGAGAGACCTTACACTCATGGCCCGTGAGGGCCGCCTTGATCCTGTCATAGGCCGCGCTTCCGAGATGGAGCGTGTAATTCAGGTGCTGGGCCGCCGCACAAAGAACAATCCTGTACTGGTTGGAGAACCCGGCGTTGGCAAAACTGCCATAGTTGAAGGAATAGCCCAGGCCATAGTTTCCGGAGATATAGCGGATACACTTTCCGGCAAAAAACTTCTTGCTCTTGATCTGGGTTCGCTTATAGCCGGAACAAAATACCGTGGTGAATTTGAACAGCGCCTTAAAAATCTTGTTGACGAAATACGCAGCGAGAGCAATTCCATAATACTTTTCATTGATGAACTTCACACTGTCATAGGCGCCGGTGCAGCCGAAGGCTCACTGGATGCCTCGAATATGCTCAAACCCGCACTTTCCCGTGGCGAACTGCAGTGCATAGGCGCAACAACATTTGACGAGTACCGCAAGCATATAGAACATGATCCGGCGCTTGAACGCCGTTTCCAGATGGTTGTGGTAGAGCCTCCGGATGTTTCAGAAACGATAGAGATTCTTCATGGTATACAGGAAAAATACGAAAAACACCACAAATGCAGATTTACTGATGCAGCTGTAGTGGCAGCAGCGGTGCTTTCGGAAAAATATATAACGGACCGTTCACTGCCGGACAAGGCTATCGACCTGTTAGACGAGGCAGGAAGCCGCGCGCGGCTCATGATTTCCGTGGCGCCTGTTGAATTCAGGGAAAGGGAACTTGCCATTGAGGAAGTATCCAGAGAAAAGGCGGAGGCCATTTCCAATCAGGAGTTCGAGCGTGCAGCCAAGCTGCGTGATAAGGAAAAAGTACTTAAGAACGAACTGGAAGCGGAAAAGAAACGCTGGCGCGAAGAGCGCGATAAGCAGAATCCAGAGGTGACGG
>CACZRG010000091.1 GCA_902783485.1 uncultured Elusimicrobium sp. | reverse complement strand
CTCCGCCGAAGCGGACAAGAAAAAAAAGGCGATTGTTGAAAAAATTCTTGAGCTGGACCTCAATCAGGAAAAGATAAAGCGTCTTACAAACAAAATAAAGACCCTCGGAGATAAAATACGGGGATATGATGCAGAGATAGAAAAATACCGAGGACTTTACGCTGAGAAAATAACGCTTGAAGACCTGATAGCGGCCAGACAGGCCGTTGCGGATGGAAAAATGAAACCCTCCGTTTTCAGGAACAAGACAGGATACGCACCTGAGGAAGTTGATCCATCACTGCAGAACGTGGCCATGCTGCAGGAAAGAAAAAAACTGCTGTGCCGCACTCTTCCGGCGTGTTACACGGTAGACGATTTTCTTTCATTCTGTGACAAGATACAGTTTCTCGAAGACCAGATTCTTCAGGACAAGCTCAAACTGATAAAAGCCAATCTGCGTCTGGTTGTATCCATAGCAAAAAAACACGTTAACTCGAATCTTGAACTTTCCGATCTTATTCAGGAAGGTGGTCTTGGCCTTATGAAAGCCGTGGAGAAATTCGAGTACAAACTGGGATATAAATTCTCCACCTATGCCACATGGTGGGTCCGCCAGTCAATAAACCGCGCCATAGCCGATCAGGCCCGCACAATACGTATTCCTGTCCATATGAAGGAGCTGGTTTCAAAGCTGATGAAATTCACAAGAAAATTCCGCCAGGACAACGGACGCGACCCGAATGTGGAGGAATACTCAAAGGGAATGCATATTTCCATTGACAAAGTAAAAGGTGCCATGAAAATAATGCAGGAACCGATATCCCTGTCCACTCCGATAGGCGAAGATGAGGATTCTCACCTTGAGGATTTTATAGAAGACAAGGGTGGCGTTCCCCCCTCCAATTCGGCTCTGGATCTGCTTCGCAAGCGTGAAGTTACAAAAATACTTGACACGCTCACAGAGCGCGAGGCAAAAATAATAAAACTGCGTTTCGGCATAGACACAGGCTATCCGCGCACACTGGAGGAAGTAGGAAAGATGTTCCGTGTGACAAGAGAGCGTGTACGGCAGATTGAGGCAAAGGCCATAAGGAAACTGCGCCACCCGTCACGCAGCAAACAGCTGAAGGATTATATTTAAAAGCTGTAAAAACATAAAGCCCACGTTGAAAAAACGTGGGCTTATTATAAAAAAACACCCGGTTTTCCACCGGGTGTTTTTCTGTTACTGGACGTATTAAATCACTTTTCTTTTTCGTCCTCTGTAAAAAGGGATTTTATCATATCATGTGCAAAATCCTTAGCGCCGAGACCTACGGCTATTGCAAAGCCGAGACCGAGTGCGGAAAGAATTATGGCAGCACCGTTCTCTATGAGTTTCATACGCAGACCAAACTGCTCCAGAACCACCACGAGCGTAAAACATATCACAACAAAATGTGCTATCTTGCCAAGGGAAGTCCCGCCCTTAAGACTGTTTGCGCGCGCCGCATTCTCTATTATTGAGGAAATGAAATTAGCGAAAAGCAGACCACCGAAAGCTATTATAACCGCAGCGGTTATCTTTGGAAGGAATCCGACCAGGAACTGTTCAAGCACCTGAGAGACAACAGAAAGATTAAGAATATTTGTTGCAGTGACAAAAAATACCAGAAGCAGAGTCCAGTACAGTATAAAAGAAAGTACTCTGGAAGGCGATTTGCCCAGACCAAAGCGTGTAAGTATTTCATTTATACCGACCTTGCTGGTATATAAATCCAGTTTGATTCTGCGCAGAAACTGCTCAAGCCATGTGCTTAGGAAACGCGCAAGGAAAAGACCGACAAGAACAAATATAAAAGCTGCTATTATTCCTGGAGCGTATGTAGCAAACATATCCCATACATTGAGCACAGGCTCCCAGAACAGATTGATAACATCTTTTACCGCATTCGTCATAATTAATACCTCTTCAGATATAATTTTATTAATTATTTTAGTTTCAACGCAAAATTACGTCTTTATGAAAACATAATGATAAAATAAAGGCATAATGAAAATACTGATGCGGAAAATTAAGTTTCCTTGTTTCCTGTTTCTTTTCGTGATTGTTTTTTTCTGCCGCGCACTGTTATTTCAGCTGGCATATCTGGACGACTCGGACTTCCTTCTTGGAAACATATTCTTTTTTTCAGATCCTGCAAATCTGCCGGCACTTTTCCTTACACATGTGGGAATAAGCGGGGAAAGTTCTCTTTACCGTCCGTTTTTAAATATAACTTTTATGGCAGATGTTCTTATTTCCAAAGCACTGGGAATACAGAACTGGCTTATACCGCACCTGTCAGGTATAATTTTTCATGCTGCAGGAACAGTAATGACCTTTGTATTCCTAACATCACTTAAAGTGAGAAAGGAAACAGCCTTCATTCTTTCAATGTTCTTCGCCGTACATCCTTCCCTCTCCTCGGCGGCGGTATGGTTATATGGCCGTAACGACCCGCTGCTGACTGTTTTTATTCTTTTCACTTTCATAATTTTTCTGCATTACAGGGAAAAAAACTCGGTTTTACTGCTATCCGGTTTTTCTACCGCATTTCTGT
>CACZRG010000090.1 GCA_902783485.1 uncultured Elusimicrobium sp. | reverse complement strand
GGCGTTTTACGACAATGAAGAAATAAAAATTCCAAAAGGCAAATGCTTCCGGAAAGCAGGAATATATCAGTACAAAACCAAGAACAACGATTGGAAAACCATCCCAGCTGTGAAAATTGACTGATTTTCATTAATATTTAGCTTGTTTTGTCTGTTAAGCCAATACAGAAAATCATTTTTCCAGCAGGAAATCAATTACTCCCATGGTTATAATTCCGCTGTCGTCGGTACGCTGTGGCTGTCGTCCTTTGACAAGTAGTATTTTTCTGAAAGAATCTGCTGTTTTTATAAATGGCCTTTTTTCCGATGATGCTTTTGCCGGGTCATCAATGTTAAGTGCAGACTGAATATAAAGCCTTTCCGCGCCTCTGTTTGCAACGAAGTCAATTTCAAGTTGTTTCCTTACATTGTTGCCATTATTGTTTTTCTCGTAAGTTTCCACAACACCGGTGTCTGCGTCATATCCCCTTATTCGCAGCTCATTGTAAATGATGTTTTCCATTATATGATTTTCTTCAATCTGCCGAAAATTCAGCCTCGCGTTTCTTAATCCGTGATCTGCAAAATAATATTTCACAGGAGAGGAAATGTATTTTCTTCCTTTGACATCATAACGTCGGGCTTTCTCTATTATGAAGGCGTTTTCAAGAGCCTTTATCCTGCTGGATATTGTATCTGCGCTTATACCTTCCTTTTTTTCGCTTCTGAACGTGTTGAGGATTTTCTGCACGCTTATAAGGGAACCAATGCCGGATGCCAGAATGTCAACAATGTTTTCAAGACTATCAGAATCACGGAATCGGTTTCTTTCCAGTATGTCCCTGATATATGTTTCTTCAAAGAGGTTTTTGAGATAGCGGCTTTTTGCCTCATGCGTGTGTTCCAGAACGGCCATTGGCATTCCGCCATATTCAATGTATTCCTGCCAGCCTGAATATACGTCGGAGCTGTATATGGACATAAATTCCGCAAAACTGAAAGGATACACACGCACCTCATCTCCCCTGCCACGGAATTCCGTGAGTATGTCGCCGGAAAGCATTCTGGAATTTGAGCCTGTTATGTAAATGTCAGTGTTTCCCTGTTTCAAAAGGCCGTTTATCACTGAATAAAAGGTTATTGGAGCGGCATTTTTCAGAACAGGGTCAGGATTAGGCAGGGACTGAACAAGCTGTATTTCGTCGATGAATACATAATATAGTCCTTTGCCTTTTGTCTTTTCCTTTAGAAATTTTGCAAGAACAAGAGGATTATGGTACTTGAAATTTTCTGTTTCTTCCAGGGAAATTTCAATTATGCGGTTAGGTCGGATGCCTAATGATAACAGATATTCCTTATAAAGATTGAATAACAGAAAGGATTTTCCGCAGCGGCGTATTCCGGTTATTATTTTCGCAAGGCCGTTTTCACGTCGTGATATTAGTTTTTTAAGGTATATATCCCTTTGAACTTTTTTGATGGCCATAATGTTTTCCTTTTGTTATCATGTACTGGTTGATTTTGCAATTAATTGCAAAAATCTACATTAATAATTCTGCAATAATTTGATATGGATTGCAATAAGAAAACGCAGAAAAATCATTTTGCGTATTATTCAGTTATAACTAAAAGTTATATCTAAATATAACTTATTTCTATTTGACATAACTAACGGCCTCTGCTATAATTTTAATAGAGGCAAAACAGGAAATTTCCGCAATTTCTAACAGCTGATTTTTCCCGCCAATAAAATCTGGAGGACACAATGAATTTAAAGACAATCGCAATGCTGCTGGCAATGCCTGTTATAGGCACAGCCTGCTGCACATCTGACTGCAACAAGGACAAGGATATGATAAAACCCGAAAAACTCAACCTGACAACGGAATGGGACAAGACCTTTGAAAAAAGCGACAAGGTCAGCCATAAGAAAATAACTTTTGTAAACCGCTACGGAATCACGCTTGCGGCGGATATGTACATTCCCAAAAATGCGGAGGGGAAACTGCCTGCAATAGCCGTAAGCGGACCTTTTGGTGCGGTAAAAGAGCAGTCCTCCGGCCTGTATGCCCAAAAAATGGCGGAAAAGGGCTTTATTACTATAGCTTTTGACCCATCCTATACTGGTGAATCCGGCGGCCAGCCCAGATATGTCGCATCACCGGACATAAACACGGAGGATTTTTCCGCAGCCGTTGATTTCCTAAGCGTTCAGGACAATGTTGACCCAGAAAAAATCGGCATAATAGGAATATGCGGCTGGGGCGGATTTGCAATAAATGCCGCAGCAATGGATACACGCATAAAGGCTACGGTTGCATCAACCATGTACGACATGACACGGGTGACGGCAAAAGGCTACAATGATTCCGCAGACAATGCAGATGCACGCTATGCGGCTAAACAGGCAATGAATGCCCAGCGTATAATTGATTATAAAAATGGTTCGTATGAACGTGCCGGAGGCGTTATTGACCCTCTGCCTGAGGATGCTCCGCAGTTCATTAAGGATTATCATGCGTATTACAAGACTCCGAGAGGCTACCATAAACGTTCCCTCAATTCAAACGAGGGTTGGAACAAGACATCCGCTCTTTCGCTTATGAATATGCCTATTTTGGCCTATTCCGGCGAGATACGCAATGCAGTTATGGTTGTTCACGGTGAGAAAGCCCATTCCCGCTATTTCGGTGAGGACGCATTCAAAAGACTGAAAGGAAAGAATAAGGAACTTTACATAGTTCCCGGTGCGAATCACACCGACCTCTACGACGGAGGAGACAATAATTATATTCCCTTTGACAGAATAGAGAAATTCTTCAGGGATAATCTCAAATAATGGAATAATATAAAAACTAACGTCCCCGGCATATTCAGCTATAATATATAGGCGGAAAAGAACTGTAATCCGCAGCTGCTGAATGCCGGGGACAGTTTACTATCCGGCATTATTTATGAACAGAACAAAGAAAGCATGTATG
>CACZRG010000089.1 GCA_902783485.1 uncultured Elusimicrobium sp. | reverse complement strand
TAGCAATAGGCGGCCTGAAAGAAAAAACCATAGCCTCCTTCCGCGAAGGTATAAAAACGGTACTTTTCCCTGAAGCGAACAAAAAAGATCTTGAAGACATACCAGAAGAAATAAGAAAAGAAATGAAACTTATTCCTGTTTCATCAATGGATGAGGTTCTTGACCTTGTTCTTGAAAAAAGCAAGAATAAAACAGAAGGGACAGATGTTCCTGTCAGAAAGAACGAAAAAAAGAACACAAAGAAGAAAACCAAAGTAAAACAAACGGAGAGAGCATGAGATTCTGTCTTCCTGAAAAAATCATAACCGTCCTTGCCGCTGGCCTGTTTGCGCTGCTTGCCGCAGCACCTGTACAGGCCTATGAAGATGTTCTTGTAACAGAAGAGGTCGAGGGGCAGCTTGAAAAAGCCCGTCTCAACGAGATCTTTGAAAAATATCTTGCCACTATTGAACTGTATGACCCGGAAAGAGCGACCATGTTAGGAGTACATGAATATGATCAGAATCTTACCGAAAGAACACAGGACAGAATAAACAGCGAGCTTGACGCCATTGCAAATTTCAGACAGGAACTTAAACAGATAAACAAGGACAATCTGCCTGCGACATACAGAATAGACCTTGAAGCTCTTGACCGTCTGATGGAAGTAGACATTTACGATCTGGAGCATAAGCATCTTGCCAGCGATCACCCGCAGTATTATCTGGAACCGGTATATCTGATTTATTTCATGCTCACAAATGACTATCAGAATATTGCCATACGGGGTGCTAACGCCCTGTCCCGCCTGAAAAAGATGCCCAGCATATTACAGCAGGCGGAACGCACACTTTCACGTCCTCCCAAAACATGGACGGAACAGGCCATAAAACAGGCGGAATACATGCTTAAGCATGTTTCCGGTCTTGTTGGCGCCTTTAATGAATATGTACGCCGTGACCCACGTCTGCGTACAGACATGAACGCCGCCATAGATAAATTCAAGATTGCCCTTGAAAGATACATAGAATTCCTCAAAGACGATATCCTCCCTATAGCGGATGGAGATATGGCAGCCGGGAGCAGCAGATACGGATTCTATCTCGAACGTCATCATTCACTTAACATGACTCCGCGCAAGGCTCATGCCATAGCAGAAGATGCGTATTATGAAGCCTTACGGGAAATAAAACTGGAAGCACGTGGTATTGATGTCGTAAGAACAGGAAGAAGAGGCTGGAAATCAGTTCTCGCAAATCTGCCTAAACCCTATCCGGAGCAGGCTGATGTGCTACAGACTTTCCAGGATACGATGTCACGCGCACTCATGCATTTCGATGAGTCGAAAGTTATAAGTTATCCGAGACAGCGCATTCTCATAAAAGAGCTTCCCCTTTTTATGACTGCGGCATACAATACAACTTTTTATCAGCCTCCATTCTCACTTGACGATAACAGAATATCACAGATTTTTGCCTTCATGCCTCAGAAAGAGTGGTCAAAAGATGAAAAGAAGGCATATCTTGAAAACAATTATTCATATTCGGATATAGAAATCCTCACATCATTTCTTATTGTTCCAGGAATGCATGTGCACGATGCCGGTTCATCAAAGCATATTTCCCGTATAAGAAGAATATCAAAACAGCCCATAGTATCCAACGGCTGGGCTGCGTATTCAGAATATCTTGCGGAGGAGCAGGGTTTCTTCAAAGAGCCTTATTCCCGTTTTATGAGATGCTACAAGAATCTCAAACGTACCGCCGAAGCCCTTGTGGACACCTCCCTGCACACAAAAAGATGGACAGCTGAAGAAGCGTCAAAATTCCTTCAGAACGAACTGGATTACACAAAAGAGAAAGCCGATGAGACCGTAATAAAAATTTCCTTAAACCCGACAGAAGCCTTCTCATATATATACGGAATGAAACGTATTCTGAAAATGAGAAACTATTATGTCAGGACCGAAGCCAAATTCTTTGACCTGAGAAAATTCCATGATATGTTCCTCAGCCTCGGTGAAGTTCCAATAGACCTGATTGAAGAGGAAGTGCGTCTTATGAAAAAGGAAGACAGACGCATTATAAGATAATGGGTAGTACGACGGAAGAAAAGGCTGTTGTTTTTAACAATGTAGAAAAGAAATATACAGTCAACAGACTGTTCGGAACCTGTGAGATAACAGCCTTTAAAGATCTTTCGTTTTCCATTAACAAGGGAGTAATAACAGGTCTGTTAGGACTTAACGGTGCAGGCAAGACAACAATACTCAAACTAACAACTGGTCTTCTTTTCTGTACTTCCGGCACAGTATCCGTTTTCGGCAGATCCCCGCTTTCCCTTGAAACAAAAAAACTTACGGGTTTTCTGCCGGAACTTCCTTATTTTTCTCCATTTGAAAAGCCTCTTGATATACTGAAATATTACGGTGCTCTTTCAGGAATGAAAGAGCCTTTTATATCAAAACGCGCCGAAGAGGTTCTTGAAATAACAGGCCTGTCACCGCATAAAGAAAAGAAAACAGGTCAGTTTTCAAAAGGAATGCTTCAGCGGCTTGGCATAGCCCAGGCTATTATGCATGAACCGGAACTGCTTATACTTGATGAACCGGCAAGCGGCCTTGATCCACTGGCTGTAAGGGACATAAGACAGATTATATCGGATACGGCAAAAAAAGGGACAACTGTACTTCTGTCATCGCATAGCATATCAGAAGTGGAGAAAATATGTTCTGAAGTACTGATAATGAAAGAAGGCCGGCTCGCCCGCACAGTACAACGTCATGAGTGGGAGACCGGCAGCGGACTTGAGGAAATTTTCATAAACACAGTAAGGACAGATGATAACTATATGTCTGCGTCATTAAGAAACAACAGAAACGCGGATACAAAAGAAACAGTAAAAATGGACAGTATTTAAAAAATGAGTTTTCTTTCATATTTAAAACTTATATGGATTCTGGCATACAGAACATTCAGGGAAAGCCTTAAGACACGTTTCTTTCTCCTTTTTGCTATATTTGCCTTCATTCTTATGTATATTTCCGTTTTAGGCAGTATGCTTGCAATTTCACATGAAGAACGCGTTCTTACGGATATATCGCTGCTTCTTATGGAAATACTGTGCATAGTGTACGCCATTTTTCAGGTTTCCTCCGCTTTCTCTACAGAAATAAGAAACAAGACAATATATCTTGTACTGTCGAGACCTGTCCCCAGGGCAGTATGTCTTGCCGGCAAAGAAACCGGTGTCATGCTTTCCACCGCTTTTATAATTCTGATATTAAGCCTTATGGCGGTTTTTGTTATAAAAAGCCGTGGTCTTTCAGTTCCGGATTATTTCTTTGCCGCAGCTGTAGGGACTTTCATCAAAACAGCTATACTGACATCTTTTGCTTTTCTTCTTTCACTGCTTTCCACCAGCGATATTACTGCTTTTGTCATGTCCGGCCTGTTTTATGTACTCGGACATGTAACATCTGAAATAGAACCTCTTGTACAGAAAGCCTCCGGGGTTAAATTTTTTATACTTAAATTATGTGGCATATTATTCCCGAACCTTAATCTTTACTCCGTAAGAGATACTGCAGCAGCAGGCTTTCCTTTTACTGCTGGTTCCCTGTCTGCTGCTTTTTTATGGATATCTGCCGCCTATATTCTGTCTGCATGGGCATTTTCAAGAAAAGAATTTTAGCCATATAATATGGACAAAATACTGACAAAGCGTAAAATGAATAATAAAATAAAAAAAGCCGGATTTATTATGCCGGTTATTGCTCTTACGCTTTTCCTGGCCGGCAATTTTCTGGCAAAAAAAGAATACCATTCTTCTTTTCCCCCAATAACAGAACTTCAGCCGACTGCTTTCACTGCCCCATTGGATATGGCAGCGCTGTCCCTTGGCTCACGACGTGTTTTTGCGGATATATGGTTAATAAGACTGCTCATTTACTATGGCCTTGAATCAAATGGAGAGGGTAAGGCAGATTCTGCTGATGAATTTTATAAAGAATTTACCGGCAGGGCCTTTCATATAGCCAGGCTTGATCCGTCGTTCAGGTCAGCAAACACACTGACTGCAGCCATACTGGCTTTCAACATGAACAGATATGATGACGCTGAGGCACTGCTTAAATATCTGCTTAAATACCATCCTGAACAGCGTTTTTACACACAAAGCCTGCTTTCTGTTGCCGCAAGGAAAAAAGGTGATCCGTCAGAAATGCTGGAAAGCATAATTCCGGTAATACAGGCTCCTGACTGTCCGCCACTTATAAAAAACATAACAGCCTTGCTTTTCC
>CACZRG010000088.1 GCA_902783485.1 uncultured Elusimicrobium sp. | reverse complement strand
TGTAATCCTATGTGAATTGTTCCACGGAGAAATGTTCCTGCAGTTATAACAGCTGTTCTGGTGTAATATCTTGTGCCCCTGGCCGTTTCCACCATTGATACCCTGTCCCCTTCAGGTATGATACGCACAGCCTCGTCCTGCATAATAAACAGTCCTTCCTGATTTTCCAGTGTACGTTTCATTTCTGCCTGGTACAGTTTCTTATCGCATTGCGCACGTGGGCTGCGCACCGCTGGTCCACGTGATGTATTAAGCATATGGCAGCCGAGCATGGCTTTGTCTGTATTGCGGCCCATCTCACCGCCAAGAATGTCCAGCTCCTTTACAATCTGTCCTTTGCCAACCCCGCCTATTGAAGGATTACATGACATTCTGGCTATGGAATCCAGATTCTGCGTAAGAAGCAGTGTTTTTGCACCCGTGCGCGCTGCGGCAAGTGCCGCCTCGCATCCGGCATGACCGGCGCCTATCACAACAACATCAAATTTTTCAGGAAAATAAAAATATTTTTTCATAACATCAATGCCGCAGGCATATCACTGTATTTACGACAGCATGAGAATCTGTGCCACTTCCGGAGAAATAAGGCCGGAAAACTGTACGGACCATATGATAACATAGACAATTACCACAGCTGTTATAATAGCGGCGGCAGCCTTCGCGGCGGACAGGCCGGAGAAAGCCATACAGAAATTAACAAAATAAATTATGGACAGTATACCCTCCAGGATATAAAGAAATGTAAATATATCCGTAGAAAACCTGCATACCGGAACAAGCAGTAAAAGCTGGAAAATCATGAACACAGCCGATACGGCAAAGAAGCAGTAAATAAACCGCATGAAATCGTCTTTTTTCCTGAAAGCTGGTACAAAAACAGCAGCTGCAGCTGAAACTGCAAGAATATTACGTACAGGAGCCGGAACACCTGGTATGAGAAAGAAAACAAAATATACTGCCGGTACAAGAATCAGAAGTGTGGGAAGACGGAGCGAAAGACGTCCCTTTGAGATAAACGGAATTATCACGCACAGCAGGGAGGCAAGGCCGGCCATTGTAAACAGGGCACCGCAGAAGGATACTGTTATTATCTTCCACAATGGAAATTCCATATTTACAGGAACGCCTGCCAAAGCAGAAACCGAACCGGAAGGTGTGAGATACATGACAACAGATGAAAGAATGCTGTACAAAATGAAAACAGTGAATGCAGCACAGAAGTCTGCACTCAGTATGGAAATATTTCTGTTTCTCACTGACTGTTCAGCGAAACGGCGCGGGTGTATGGCCATTTCAGCAAAATCCGAAAAAATTTTCTTCATAATATGTACCATTTTTTATATATGCTTATGCCGGTTACTTAGTTCACGTGTTTATTTACCCACGCAGAAACCGCTGAAAATCTTCGCCAGCACATCATCTGCGGCAGTTTCTCCGGTGATAAGGCCAAAAGCCTTCAACGCTGCTCTCAGATGTTCAGCCGCAATTTCAAGCATTGTGTTTTTTCCGGAGTCTATTATTTTTACAAGTTCTTTCAGTTCAGAGGAAGCCTGAAAAAGTGCCTCATAATGCCTCAGAAAAAGCACTGAAGGCATTTCCCTGTCCGAAATTCCGGCAGATATTTTCTCCGTGAGTCTGTTTCCAAGTTTTTTTATTCCTTCTCCTGTACGGCAGGATATATAAATGCTTTCAGGTGGGCAGGCACTGCCTGTTCCGGTATCAAATGAATTCCTGGAACATACGGTTTCCGTGCCTTTCAGACCGGAAATATCCGTCTTTGTAAATATGTGAACAAGTTCTGCTCCGTCAGGCATATTTTTCCGTACACATTCAGCCGCAATACGGTCAGCCTCTGATTCCGGAACAGAAGAATCCTTAAGCAGCAAAACCGTATCAGCACGGCGAAGTGCGGACATGGCACGCTTCATTCCTTCTGCTTCTATTACATCTCCAGCTACGGCGGACAGACCGGCAGTATCGGTAAGAATAATCTTTATTCCATTTATTTCAACATGGTCTTCAAGTGTATCCCGCGTAGTACCGGCTTCCGGCGAAACTATTGCCCTGTCGAAGCCCAGAAGCATATTCATAAGTGATGATTTACCGGAATTAGGCGCTCCTGTAAGTACAACCCTTATGCCTTCACTGATATTCCTGCCGGCCCTGAATCCTTCGGCAAAATCATCTATGCGTCTGGTAAGCTTCTGAACACGCACAAGGAAATTTCTGGTATCAATAGGGAATATATCACCGTCAGAATCATCAAGTCTTACCTCCAATTCAGACAGAAGTTCCAGTGTTTCCTCCTTCATTAAGGAAACAATATCAGAAACCGATCCTTCCAGCTGCGTAAGGGCTGCATGATGAGCCGCAGCTGAATCGGAAGCTATCAGGGCATTTACTGCTTCAGCTTCAGCGAGGTCCAGTTTAC
>CACZRG010000087.1 GCA_902783485.1 uncultured Elusimicrobium sp. | reverse complement strand
ATTATAAATATGAATAAACATTTGCTTGCAGTTCTTTTAACAGCTGCAATGTTCATTTCCCCTGCGGCATTTGCCGCCGGAAAAACAGCAGACAAGGCAACAGAAAAAGTGTCCTATCTGCAGAACATTGCCGCGGAAGACATGCCGGGAGATGCGGGCGGTGCCGCCGTAATTACCTGGGATGTTCCCGAGAACGCACCGGAAGACATTATTTACAGGGTATATGCCACGGCTGATGATCCTGAAAACAAGGCCTCCTGGAAACAGATAGCGGAATTCTCGGCCGCCGACAAGACCATAACGGCGAACAACATAAAGCTTCCTTTCTGGATGTGGAAAAAAGGCGAGAGTCAGTATGCTGTAAAAGTAAACGGCGATGGACTTCAGGCAAGAGAATCAGCGTCAATGCTTCTCACCGCCGCCAATCTGGACAATATGCAGAAACTTCTGTCAGAACAGTCCGCCGCATTAAAAGATTCAAATCCGGAACTTTACAAAGAAACAGCCGCCATTGCCGCAAAATATTCAGCCGTATCAGCGGAACTGAAAAAATCGGCAGCTGAAATAATGCACAAAACAGACCACGATGTATTCTGCAAAGTGGAAGTTCTGAAGAAAAACAAAGTTATAGAAACTTCGGAGCAGCTGCAGACCGTGATGAAAAGCAACTGGTTCCGCGCGGACCGCGTGAACACGCTTTTCATGACTTTCCTTATAATCGCGGTATTCCTTTATTCGCTTTCACGCGCCAAGAAAGGACAGTCCTTCATACGCCGTATAAACGGTCTGGACGCCATTGAGGAAGCCGTGGGCCGCGCCACTGAAATGGGCAAACCCATATTCTACACAACCGGTCTTTATGACATTGAGGCCATATCAACCATAGCTTCCGTATTCGTTCTGGGCGAGGTTGCCAAGAAAGTAGCCGCATACGACTGCGGTCTGGTTGTTCCGCACAAACAGTTCCTTACAATGTCCGTATGCCGCGCCGTTACAAAAGAAGCCTATGCTGAAGCCGGCCGTTCCGATTCATACAAGGAAGATTCAAACTTCTTCCTCAACCCGGACCAGTTCGCCTACGCAACAGGTGTTGAAGCCATCATCACCCGCGAAAAACCCGCCGCCTGCTTCTACATGGGTTCATTCGCCGCTGAAGCACTGCTCATGTCCGAGGTAGGAACCACTGTAGGCGCCATTCAGGTTGCCGGAACTGATTCCGAGGACCAGCTGCCGTTCTTCTTCACATCCTGCGACTACACGCTTATCGGCGAAGAGCTTTATGCTGCCGGCGCGTATCTTTCAAAAGATCCGCTGCTTGTAAGCGCGCTTAAGGTTCAGGACTTCGGAAAGCTGCTGTTCATGGTGCTTTCAATAACAGCCGTAATTCTGGTGCTGATTTCCGTAAAAACCGGAAATATGAGCCTGCAGAAAGGCGTGCTTGATCTGCTTACGGGGCATTAATCATGAAATTCATAAAGACTTATATTCCCCTCTTCATAGTTGTAACCATAGGTGTTATAACGCTGGCCACATATTTCATACCGCACCGCGCGGCACAGACATATCTGGACGGCATGAACTCCTGGCTGAGCATAATCTACTCATATGCAATTCTGGTAGGTTTTGTAAGCCTTTTTATGACACATGGAAAGAAAATCGCCAAGCGCGTGGAAGGCTGGGGCTACAGCCTGTTCATGTTCCTCGGCTTCTTCCTTATGTTCATTCCCGCCTGCTTCAGCCATGGCAAGCAGTCTGTGGACGGAATAATGACTTATTATGGCTGGGCATACCAGTTCCTGTTCCAGCCACTGTCCGCGACAATGTTCTCCGTACTGGCTTTCTATATCATCTCCACGGTATACCGCTCTTTCCGCGTAAAATCGGCACAGGCTTTTGTGCTGTTTATCTGCGCACTTATTCTGGTACTGGGCAATGTTCCTGTGGGCCAGGCCATATGGGAAACACTGTTAGGCTGGACCGGCCTGCACATAGCCAATCTTACAGACTGGCTTATGTCGGTGGTATCGGTTTCCGCCAAACGCGGAATCATGATAGGTCTCGCAGTCGGCGGCGTTGTAACCTGCCTCAAGATGATATTCACCATTGAGAGAAGCTACCTCGGGAGGGATTCATAATGAAGAAATTTCTCGACATACTTACGAAACTGGACCGCCGCTGGCTGTTCCTTTTCCTCACGATAGTAATTCTCATTCCCATAATCCACCCTTCAAACATGGAGATGAAATCCATTTCATCACCTGTGCAGGGAGCATATGACTTCATAGAAGGTCTGCCGGAGAATTCATTCGTGATTCTTTCGCTCGACTTCGACCCCGGAACACGCCCGGAACTTTATCCACAGGCGTTAGCGCTCTGCAAGCATCTGATGAAAAAGAATCTGCGCGTGGCGCTTACCACATTCAATCCAGGCGCTCCCGGAATAATGACCGAGTTCAAGGACGAAATACTTAAAGCGTTCCCGGACAAGGTTTACGGAAAAGACATTGTAATGTTCCCATACCGTGCCGTCTTCCTCGCTACGGTAACACAGCTGGCCACTGATGTATACGCACAGTATCCTGATGATGCCGAAGGCAAACCGCTTAAATCCATGCCTATAATGAAAGGAATAAAGAACTACAAGGATATGGGGCTTGCCATAGAGATAAGCGGCACAACACTGTTTACTTCATGGATATACTATGTAGGCGACAAATACCATCTGCCTGTTCTTGGTGGTACAACAGCCATAACGCAGTTAAGCTATTCCCCATATGTCCAGACAGGCCAGCTTAAAGGCCTTCTGGGCGGAATGCGCGGCGCGGCTGAATATGAAGCCATGCTGCATGACAAACACGGTCTTGCCACCGGCGATGCCACAAAGAGCCTCAATGTGCTCAACTGGCCTCATATGCTGGTATTCCTCATCGCCGTGCTTTCCAACCTGGCGATATTCTTCGGCAGATTCATGCCGCACAAGGAGGACTAATCATGCCGGAATCATTGATGATATTAGGCGCATGGGTGACAGGATTCCTGACACTCGGAATATTCAGTTTTCTCTACAAGGATAACCCGCTGTTCAAGATAACTGAAAATCTGTATGTAGGCGTTGGCATGGGATATTATGTATCCCTGTATTTCTTCCAGGTATGGACCCCGCTTGTGTGGGAACCGCTCAAGGCAGGAAATTACATAGTTATAGTGCCGTCCATAATGGGTCTGCTGCTGCTTTCGCAGCTGGTGCCCAAGCTGTCATGGCTTAGCCGCTACACACTTACATTCACCATAGGTTATTCCTGCGGTCTCGCAATACCTATGACCATTAATACTGACCTGCTCACGCAGATTCTGGGCACCGCAAAGCCTTTCGCGACAATAGGAAGCGTAGGCCCAATGGCAATATTCAATATGATATTCATACTGATTGCCGTACTCTGCGTACTCACCTACTTCTTCTTCTCAGTTGAAAGCAGGGGAGCAGTAAAGAAAGTATCAAATGTAGGTATATATGTGCTTATGGCTTACTTCGGCGCGGCATTCGGTAATACCGTTATGGCGCGTTTCAGCCTGCTTTACGGCAGATTCAACACGCTTACAAAATACAGTGCAAAGGAATACTTCTATTCCACACCTGTACTTGTGGTGCTGTTTGTAGCATTCTTCGTAATAAAGCATTTCATGGACAAGAAGAAAGCCGCTGCCCAGCCGCAGGAGGAGCAGTACTAAAACTCAGGCAGCAGCAAGAAAAAAACTGAAAATACAAAATGCCGCGTTGAATATGTTCAACGCGGCATTTTTTTAACTTCCTTACGTGTTTACTTCGCAGCCCTGCTGTCTCTTTCTTCCTTCAGCATGGCAAGAAGAGCCTCTATTGTCATTGCCCCGAGGTCCCTGCCGCTTCTGTGGCGCACAGACACGGTTCTGTTCTCCATATCCTTGTCGCCAAGAATTACCATATATGGAATCTTTTCCGTCTGTGCGGCACGTATTTTGTAACCAAGTTTATTGCCGCTTTCATCAGTTTCCACCCTGAATCCGGCATTGCGCAGTGCCGTGGCGGTTTCAGCCGCATAATCAAGGGCACGTTCCGTAACCGGAAGCACACGCACCTGTTCCGGCGCAAGCCAGAGCGGCATGGCCCCGGCGAAATGCTCTATCATATAAGCCAGGGTTCTCTCATAGCAGCCAAGACTTGTGCGGTGAATTATGTATGGCAGTTTCATTGTACCATCGGCGTCCTTGTAGTACATACCGAATTTTTCCGCAAGCAGCATATCAACCTGTATTGTCACAAGCGTATCTTCCTTGCCGAAAACGTTTTTGTACTGAATATCCAGCTTCGGTCCATAGAAAGCGGCCTCGTCTATGCCGGTTTCATATTTAAGGCCGAGATGGTCAAGTATCTGCCCCATAGCCGCCTGCGCGGCGTTCCACTGCTCCGCTGTACCCTCGTATTTGCCGTCCTTGTTTTCCGGGTCCCACTGCGAAAAGCGGAATGTGCATTTATCGAGCAGGCCAACAGTCTGCAGGAAGTATCGCGCAAGTTCCAGACAGCCCTTGAATTCCTGTTCAAGCTGATCCGGGCGAAGGACAAGATGCCCCTCGGAAATAGTGAACTGGCGCAGACGTATAAGACCGTGCATTTCACCGGAATCCTCATTACGGAAAAGTGTCGAGGTTTCCCCCAGCCTCATCGGCAGATCCCTGTAAGACCTGGCTCTGTTCAGATAAACCTGATACTGGAAAGGACATGTCATCGGGCGCAGCGCGAAACATTCCTTTGTCTCGTCATCAGGATTACCCATTATGAACATTCCGCTGCGGTAATGGTCCCAGTGACCGGAAACCTTGTACAGATCCCTTTTCGCCATGAACGGTGTTTTTGTAAGCAGATATCCGGCTTTCTCCTCGGTATCCTCAACCCAGCGCTGCAGCAGCTGAACAACCCTTGCCCCTTTCGGCAGCAGCACAGGCAGCCCCTGTCCTATTATATCTACCGACGTAAAATATTCCAGTTCGCGGCCTAATTTATTGTGATCCCGCTTTACGGCCTCTTCCCTTTCCTTTAGGAAAGAATCAAGTTCCTCCTTTTTGGGAAATGCTATGCCGTAAATACGCTGCAGCATTTTATTATGCTCGTCGCCACGCCAGTAAGCCCCAGCACAGCTTGTAAGTTTAAAGGCATTGTGTTTTATGCGGCCTGTTGAATCCACATGTGGCCCGGCGCATAAATCTGTAAATTCCCCCTGTTTATAGAAGGAAATTGTCTCCCCTTCCGGCAGACCGTCTATAAGTTCAATCTTGTAGGGCTCATTTTTCATAAAGGCCTTTGCCTCGTCACGGGGCAGTTCAAAACGCTCCAGATGCAGGCGTTCCTTTATGATTTTCTTCATTTCGGCTTCTATCTTTTCAAGAATTTCCGGAGTGAATTTAACATCGGTATCGAAGTCATAATACCAGCCTTCGGCTATTGAAGGGCCTATAGCCAGTTTTGTCTGCGGATAAAGTCTTTTCACGGCCTGCGCCATTATATGCGAGCAGGTATGCCAGTATGTTCTGCGGTATGATTCGTTTTCAAACGAGAATCTGTCATCGGCGGATTGTTTTGCTTTTTCCGCGTTAATGTCATTGTTTTCTGCCATAATAGAACTCCTTTATATTCAGTCAGAAGGCAAAAAAATCACCCCTGACATTTCAGGGGTGAAATGAATAATCATTCCACGGTTCCACCCTGCTTGCCCGCATATATACGGAAAATCAATTTCCATACGGGCCGCTTGAAAAAAGGCTGTAACGGGCCTTCCCGTCCGGTTTCCTCCGTGCCTGCCGTGTCAGTAATCAACACGTTAAACACGCATATGTCCGGCAGCTCGGGGGCCGGTAAGGATACGGATACCTGTAAGGCAGTTCTCAGCCGCGGCCACCTCTCTCTGTAAAGGCATAGCCCGCTCCTGTCCCCTTCACCGCTATTTGTATAAATTATAGCATTTTAACGCGTAAGGCATTTGGCGTATGCAGTTAAGTTTTATTTTGCGGCCCTGCGGAAATGTGCAGCCTTAACCCAGGCGGCGGGCCTTGCCATAATACCTGAAGCGGAAGGTTTTTCCCCCGAAAACATTATTACACCTTCAGGATTAACAAGCATGGTTCTGTCCTTCATAAGCCCGGAGTCGCGCAGCCACCACCAGCCATAAAATATATCCTTCTGCGGTTTATTGCCAAGACGTGCCTTGTTTTTTACCGCATACGGTCCTGCCTCTGCCATTCTTTCCCGGTCCGATGAAAAAAGCGCAGCAGCATATTCAGCCCCAGGCAGGAAAATGCTGTCCTTTTCCTTCTGTCCTTTAAAGGAAAAATCAATAAGGGCTTTTCTGTCTTCTGCACTCCAGTTTTTAAGGAAAACACCATTAAGCCATTTTCTGATCCCGGATTTTTCCCAGGAGGAATGTTTTTCGTCAAATTTTTTTACATCAAGGCCTTTGTCTGCAATAACAAGCAGACTTTCATAATCCTTGTAAAGAATCTTCCACTGTATGTCTTCACCCTGATAGCGCCCAAGGGAAACCATGTCGCCAGGCTCATATGGCACCAGTGAACGCAGTTCATTAACCTTTGCAAGAAGTATTTTGCTGTCTGAATAACCTTTGGCCTTTTTCAGTAAAGGCAGTGCCTTCTCATATTCCTTTGCCCGCAGATGAATCAGTGCCTGTGCATAATAGCTTTCACTATTTCTTATACGGCTGTCCCTGTGTCCGTCCAGCAGTTCAAAGGCAGCAGCCGCTTCATTATATTTTCTGGCATTGTAAAGCCTTACTGCCGCATTGTATTTTATATCCAGTATATCATTCACAAAAAGTTTTGATTCCTCATAACTGCCCAGTTCACGGAACATCTCAAGCGCAGAATCATATTCTTTTTTACGGTAAAGGTTTTTTGCCTTGTTGTAAAACACTTCCTTAGCACGGGCCTGGCTGTCCTCATGCCTGCCCAGTTCACGGAACATTTTTTCGGCAAGGTCAAAATTTTTCGCATTATTCATATCCGCAGCACGGTTATATTTCAATGTTCTTGCCTCATTCAGATAAATGCGGCAGTTCTTCATGCCTTCAACCTGGCTGAGATAAAAAATAGCTCCTTCAAAATCAACAGGATTTGAGTAAAGTTTCTTCAGTCCCACATTATATTTAAGCAGCCGTATCCTCGCTTTTGTGGCAGCATAACTGCCAAGCATCTGGTGCAGACGCAGTGATTCCTCAAAGCTGCCTTCATTCGCCAGCTGTCCTGCATAATTATAAAAAGAACTCTGCCTGTAAGCCCTACTGTTTGAGTAATTGTTCAATGCGGTAAAAATGCGGAGAGCCTTAAGATACCGGCCATCGTGATAATGTGCAAGTCCTTTCTGATATATTTTCCAGTCCCTGCAGTAATTCATGTCATGAGTACTTACATCACTTGAAGCACATACTTCATACTCCGGTTTTTCCACAAGCTGCAGATTCTCGTGGACAAGTATATCAGGTGTTTCCATGGACGCCGGGGCATCCGTGGCCAGACTGCTTATTTCAGACAGATGAACAGGCCTGTCTGAAGGAGGAAGCAGGTCCAGTTTAAGTTCAGGATTGTTTATTTTTGCAAAAATATTGTCTTCGGAACGCTTCGGTCTTTCTATCTCAAGGTTTCTCCTGGACGCAAGTTCATTTATCCTCGCGGCATAAATATCAGTACCAAGAATTTTTCTCCCGGTACTTTCAGAAGAAAGATCAAGCCTTATCTTATAACGGATATTTGCTTTTTTTTCACCGGAATATGACGCTGATACCACAGCCGAAATAATGTACGGAACAGGATTTTCCTTTTTCTTATGCAGTCTGCCTGTAATGTCCGCCCGTTCCCTGTCATTTACGGCGACATGAGGATATTTCATTTTTTTAAATGCTGATATCAGCTCCGGACGGAATTTATCCCAGAAAGGTATAAAAAGATTTTCAGAAAGCGCGTCGCCAGAAGAAAAAGAATAACTGCCGAACACAAACACAGGTGTTTCGCCTTTTTTCTTCTTCGCCTTATCAAGTTTTCTGTTTCCCTTTATAAGTGAATCCAGCTGCTCCGAGGCACATTTTGCCGAAGCCGAAGCCATTTTCATATCTGACGGATATGCGGAAACATCTTCAAATGAACAGCCGGCTGCATACAGATGTACAGCCGGCAACGTTAGAAACAGAAAAAAGAAAACAAGAAGTTTCTTAAACTGCATTAACTTATTATAAGAAATTCCTTTCTGGTTTTGAAACATAAAAAAATGCTTAAGCCAATGCCGTAATTTATGCTACAGACAAAACCGTAAGGAAGGCCGTTATATTAAAGGGGCTTTCCCTGATAATACTTTGCAAGTCTTGAGCCAAGGGGAATACCTGCACCCTGCTGCTTTGCGGAAATTCCTCTTATTCTTACAGCCGCCGCTTTAAGTGCTGACCGTACCTGCTCAGGTGTCCTGTATCCAAGGGAATACGCAAGTGCAGCCATGCCCGTAATATGGGGACAGGCCATTGATGTGCCATCCAGGAATTCATATTTGCCGTTTTTGGCAGTTGAATATATTATGCTACCCGGAGCGATGAAATCTATCTCACGCCCAAAATTTGAAAAATACGAGAAAGTATTTCCAGCGTCCATAGAAGAGACTGCAATTGTTTCAGCAAGTTTTGCCGGGTAAATAACATCAGAAGATTCATTTCCGGCTGCACATACCACTGTGATATTATTGGCTACGGCAACCTGTACTGCCCTGTTCACGGCTTCAAAACCGGTTGCACTGCCAAGACTCATATTGATAATGTGCATTTTGTTCTTTATTGCCCAGTTCAGGCCGGCCACGATTAAGGAAAGATCTCCGTTGCCTTTTTTATTGACAACCTTTACCGCATAAATTTTTGCCTTGGGCGCAACTCCTATAACACCAGAACCATTATGTACAGCCGCAATTGTTCCGGCTATATGTGTGCCATGTCCATTGTCATCAAGAGGAGGAGTACCCGGTTTCCAGAAATTTTCCCCACCGGCATAATTATCCTTAAGATCCGGATGGTTGTAATTCACACCTGTATCAATAACAGCCACCTTTACATTCTGTCCGAGAGTAAGTTTCCACAAATCGTTAAGATCCATGCGGATAACACTCCACGGATATTCTCCCTGAGGCATGAATGCGTCCACAATACTTGAGCGTGTGCCTCCCTGTGCGGGGGAGACAGCAGGAACTGCTGCCGGAACATTTTTTTCTACGGACTGCTTATCTGAAAATCCCTGCAGCTCTTTCACTGAAGAAGGCTTTTCAAGAATCCATTTAACCTCAATGTCTTCTTCTATTGTCATTCCAGGCATACGGTTATTAATCATGCGTTCTGCCTGAATTTCATCGAGATCAAGAAGAGCCGCATTTACTTCATCATACTGTTCAACAACAGAACCACCCGAACGGGAAACAAGTGAATCCCAGTTAAACGGGGCACGTGTATCATTCTGAACAGTAACTACATAGCGTTTGGCATCTGCCACAGTTGCAAACAGCGACAGACAAAGAGAGAATAATAAAATTTTTTTCATAAAAACCTGCACAATCAGTAGATTTTACACCAATATAACATATTTTAGTATACACAGACAGTGTATGTGTAGTACAAAGGTCCTATTTACGACAAATTATGTCAATATATACCCCCAGCACAGCTGGGAGTTTTATGACAAAAAAGAAAGGGAAACCGCAAAAAGAGGTTTCCCTTATATTCGTCGTGCAGAAACTAAAATTACTTGCCGAAATAGCGTTTCAGCAGGCCGTCGAAGCCACGTCCGTGACGTGCCTCGTCTTTGGCCATCTCGTGAACAGTATCATGAATGGCATCAAGATTCATTGCCTTGGCCTTGCGGGCAAGAGCCATTTTACCATCACAGGCACCCTGTTCGGCAGCGGCGCGCAGTTCCAGATTCTTTTTTGTTGAAGGTGTAACAACTTCGCCTAAAAGTTCCGCGAACTTCGCGGCGTGTTCGGCTTCCTCAAAGGCATATCTCTTGAAAGCCTCGGCAATTTCCGGATAACCTTCGCGGTCGGCCACGCGGCTCATGGCAAGATACATTCCCACTTCCGTGCACTCGCCTGAGAAATTGGCTTTCAGGCCTTCCATTATTTCCTTGTCATCGTTTACGCCGTCTCCGATTTTATGTTCAGTCACATAAGTTTTTTCGCCTTCGCTCATTTCCTTGAATGTGGTTGCTCCGCATACCGGGCATTTATCAGGCTTTCCATTGCCGTCGCTTACCCAGCCGCATACTGTGCATACATATTTCATTTCTCTTTACCTCCGTGTATTTTAAGATCTGTTTAACTGTACCGTCTGTCCGTCACAATGCTTTCCGCACTGTGTTTAACTGACTGATTTCCATTGCTGTTCAGGCACACTATCTTTCAGTTGTTATTTACATTAAATGTTCCGCCATACAGCGGACAGGTTTCAATAATGCTCCTGCTTACAGTTTCATAAAAAAGTATAACAAAAACAGGATTACAATGCTACTGATTCTGGTAATATTTTTACAACGCCGGAACAGTGTTTTAAATATCTGCTTATCTTTTTCTATTGCCGGCTATGGAACCACCAGCTTCTGTACCGGAAACAACAGTCCTGAATTCAATATTCTGTTCCGTTGAGCCTGCAACGTTAAACCATGCGGATAAAATATTATTTGCAAAACCGGCTTAATATTTATAAAATACTTTATAGTTGTACTATCTGGTTGTACAGTCCGGAACCTTATTGGATTTTCACATATGCCTGCCTGTTTACGGGGGTGCTCCGGACAACGAAGTAAATCTGCACCTTTTTTTGTAAAGTTGTTTTATTTTGTGTTAAGGAGAAAAAAATGCCTGGAATCAGAACAGGAGCTGTAACCTCTTTAATCCTGACAGCTGTCTTTGCGGCCAATGCGTTCGCCTCGTCAGCTACAGGAATGATACTGAAAAAATACGCAGGGGAAAAGGAAATTTCCATTCCCTCTGTTTCAGAAGCTGAATACACGGGAACCCGGGCCGGCAGGGATGCTGCTGTGGCGGCACGCAATGCCGAAAGCGAATTTGCACGCAAGGAATGGCTTAGCGCCAGACAGCGTTTTGCCGATGGCGTATATAAGCCCAGAAACACCCAGAGAATGGATGTTGACGGCTCAAAATTCATAATGATGCAGGGCTTCCACTGGTTCGCGGACAGCTACTGGCAGCATTATCCCAACGGCTGGTGGGGAGTTGTAAGCCAGAAAGCCGCCGAAATAGGCCACGCCGGATTCAATCTCATCTGGCTGCCCCCTGTATCAAACGGAAGCTATTATCCAAACCAGTATTACAATCTTACCTCCCAGTGGGGCAACAAGACATATCTGAAAAAAGCAGTTGATGCACTGCACAGTGCCGGATTGTATGTTCTCGGTGATGCAGTACTCAATCACCGCAATGGTACCCGTGACTGGACGGATTTCACAAATCCTGACTGGCCCGCAAGCGTTGTTTTCCAGAATGATGAATGGCCCGGTGATCCCAGCAAGCCGAATATGGGAAAAAGCCCAAGATACGATGAGGGCGACAATGATTCAGGCTGCCGGGACATAGACCACAGCAACAAAATAGTACAGGACGAGGT
>CACZRG010000086.1 GCA_902783485.1 uncultured Elusimicrobium sp. | reverse complement strand
TTTGCCACACCATACATCGTGATAGCAGTATTCAGAACCGGCAACAACGTCCATTACGTGAAGCTGCTCTCCTATTCCCCCCGCCACACCGATTGAAAGCAGCGCATCAGGGTGATACAGCCGCAGCATGGCTTCTGCGCATAGCGCTGCGTTGACTTTGCCAATTCCCG
Organism: uncultured Elusimicrobium sp.; assembly: GCA_902783485.1. Lineage (GTDB taxonomy): Bacteria > Elusimicrobiota > Elusimicrobia > Elusimicrobiales > UBA9959 > CACZRG01. The sequence continues at coordinate 4,177 of CACZRG010000086.1, read as the reverse complement.
ACGAAGCCAGCAGTATTTCCTGCCTGCCGCAACGGCCTTCAGTAAACTGTATGCCCTCAATTTTTATTTCCTGCCTGTTTTCAAGCAGGGCGGAAATCCGCACACGCTCTTTGTCCATGGCCGTAATAATTCCCAGTCTCATAAATCACCTCTGTCTTAAATTCATTCTGGCTCTGTTAAAGGAAAGTATTGAAACAAATTATATATAGCATTCATTATAACTGTTTTGCCCTGTTATTTTCTACAATATCAGACAGGGCATTACAGCTCCGGCTGGCAGAAGACCTGTCAGGGCTGGAATTCCCACGGAGAAAATATATGAAACCAGGATTTTTTTCTTATTTCGTGCCTGCAGCTGCCCTGCTTTTCATGACGGCCTGCACCGGAACCCTGAAAAGCGGAGACATTACACTTGACACCATGAAGAAGCTTTCGGGAAATCATGCGCTTGTTGTGGCCTGTCCGGGGAAAAAGCCACTTGTTTATGAACAGAGCGGAATAAAACCGCTATACGAGCATCTTAAAACCGGAGACTTCCGCGACTGCTATGTTTACGACAAGGTAACCGGCAAGGCCTCGGCGCTGATTCTTGTATACGGCGGCGCATCAGGACTGTACACAAAGATACTTTCGAAGGAAGCCATACCTGTTCTGGAAAAACACAAAATCAGGTATGAGGCCGTACAGACGGTTGATTATATTCTCAACAATAATGGTACAGACAAATGCCCCATGGAGCAGGCCGTGCAGAACATAAAGGAATCGTCTGAAGCCTACAGCGTGCTGAAAGATAAATTCATAGACCATGAATTTCACTTTTAGCATTACCCCGGCCTTGTGATGTATTCTCCACGTAATGTGTTATCCCCATGATGTGTGGCAAGGCCGGGACAGCGGAATTTTCTGTAATTTATTTTCCCAATTCCTTTAATATCATCGAAAGAAGTTCCGGAATCTCAAGTTTCTGGGGACAGCGTCTCATGCAAAGACCACAGTTTATACAGCGGTCAGGGCGCTCCGCCTCGTCAAGATTATCCCAGGCTTCACGTACGAATTTATGCCTGCTGCCGGTCTTTTTGTATGTATTGTAGGCCATAAATACAGCCGGGATATTTATTCCACGCGGACAATCCGAACAGTACCTGCATGCAGTACAGGGAATTTCACCTGAAGACTGAATTATCCTGACTATTTCTTCTGCCGTGGTGTCGCCTTTTTTTCCAAGCGGCTTATAGTTACAGAACATATCCACATTTTCCTTTAGCTGTTCGAAATTGCTCATGCCGCTAAGCATCATGGAAACATTCTGTCTGCCGGCTACCCATTTCAGGCCGAAAGTAGCCTGGCTTTCATCGGGGAAATTCTCCTTAAGTTTCTTTTCAGCCGCCGGGACAAGACTGCAAAGCGCACCTCCCTTAAGCGGTTCCATTACAAGTACCGGCAGTCTGGCTTTAGTGGCTATTTCATACATTTCCCTGGCTTTAAGCAGGCTCCAGTCAAGGTAATTTATCTGCAGCAGGCAGAAATCCCACGGATGTTCGCCAACAATATCCTTAAGTACCTCTTGCCCGGTCGTGAAATGAAAAGCCCAGATTCTTTATAAGCCCCTGTTCCTTGTATTTAAGAAGCTCCTCGAAAATCTTCTGTTTGCGGTATGTCTCTATACTCGGTCCCATAAGCGAATGTACGAGATAAAGATCAAAATATTTTGTACGGCACTTTTTCAGCTGGGTTTCAAAATAACGTTTAATATCGTCTTTTGAATTTATAAGCCATGTAGGAAGTTTGTTTGAAATGGTGTAGGATTCGCGTTTGAAACTGCTTAGTACCTCTGCAAGTGCGGTTTCGGAATTGCCTCCGTGATAAGGCCAGGCAGTGTCAAAATGGTTAAGCCCGTGAAGCATGGCATATTCTGTCATTTTTTCGAAGGCCTTAATATCCGGCTTTCCATCCTTAACAGGCAGACGCATACAGCCCATACCCAGCAGTGGCAGTGTTATTTTATTGAATTTACGGCGGGGCAACTTTGCTATTTTCTTTTTATCGTCGTCCGAACCAGCCGCCAAAAGACCTTTTTCCATGGTTTTGCCGAGGAAAAGTGCTCCCCCGGCTGCGATAATAGAGTTTTTTATAAATTCCCTGCGGTTCATATATTTTCTCCTGTATGACTGCCGATATACTGATAGTGAAAAGCCTTATATTAGTCTTCAGGCCTGAATTTTATTTTACATTATTTATGTGATTTTACAAGAGAATAATGAAATGATTTTAACCTGTTTCAGGACTTCTTTAAGCCGCACAGATGCTGAAACAAGTTCAGCATGACGCAAAAACTGTAAAATCAATAATCTTCTAATAAAGAGTTTTTTATTATATGGCCTTTAAAATTGACACGGACACAATTTAAGTGTAGACTTTTATCTGAGGAAGCCGGATTAAATGCCATGCTGCCTTTACATACAGGACTTCAGGGATAAAACAAGTTAAAATAAATATGACTGAAATTAACGGACAAAGCCATTCATCATTGAAAGAGAAGATTTACAATACAATTTACGGTGCTGCCACCGGGGACGCGCTTGGCGTACCTGTGGAATTCAGGCTGCGCGAAACCATTAAACATAACCCCGTAACGGATATGCGCGGATATGGCACATACAATCTGCCGGAAGGCACATGGTCAGACGATACCAGCATGACATTATGCCTTGCTGACAGCATAGGCGAAACCGGCGGAATAAATTACACGGATATTATGCGCCGTTTCCATGACTGGCTGTTTCATGCGGCATACACAAGCGATAATCATGTATTTGATGTGGGAAAAGCCTGCCGCACTGCCATAGGCCGTTATGGCAGAGGGACTGCACCTCTCGAATGCGGAATGAAAGATAATGCCTGCAATGGTAACGGCTCGCTTATGCGAATATCCCCCCTGCCTTTTTATCTTCTTGAAACATACGGCTGCGATGCAATGAATAAAGAAGAAGCATTTGAAATTGTGCATAATGTTTCTTCGCTCACGCATGCGCACGGCATTTCCCTGGCCGGCTGTGATATTTACTGCGCAGTAATGCTGGAAATACTTAAAGGCACGGCAAAAAACAAACTGATGCAGGCTGCCGGTGAAAAAACTGCCATATATGCAGAAAAGCACCCGGAATACAGACAGGCATATTCCAGATACAGCCGCATATTTCAGGCTGATTTCGCGGAAACGCCGGAAGAACTGATTGAGAGTTCAGGCTATGTCGTTCACACGCTTGAAGCCGCAATCTGGTGCTTTCTCAATACGGACAATTACAAAGACAGCGTACTGAAGGCCGTAAATCTTGGCTCAGACACGGATTCAGTAGCCTGCGTGGCCGGAAGCATTGCCGGGCTTTATTATGGCGATATTCCAGCGGACTGGCTTTCAAAGCTGCGCAGCAGAAAACTTATAGACAGGGTAATAAACAGTTTTGCAAAAGCGGTAAGCGGGGACTAAAAACTGCGCCGGCTTACCCGCTGTCAGATTTCTGCCTTCACGGCCAGATTTCTGCTTTTCCCGGCTAATGTTCCACATCCTTTATTTCCACGGCGATTCCTGCTGCCGGGTAATATATTATTTTTGCGATTACCGTTTTCCCAGCGGCGGTTAATGCGTGTTCATAGCAGTCAAACTGGCCGGAGTAATTGCCGGCATAATGCGCGCCTGTCTGACCGTTATTATCCTCGTAATTTTTATTTGTTATCATTTCCGTGCTGCCGGGGAATGTTTTGTAATCAATAAGAATGACTTTATTTTCGGCCAGTTCGTAAACATAGTCAATGCTTCCGGTAAATATCTGCCCTTCCTTTGCGTACTGGAACGGCAGTTCATGGTATGTGGCCGCCGCCATGCCATATTTGCCTGACAGGAAATTTGCCAGATTGTCCCAGGCACGCACGATATGTGCCGGGTCGATTTTTCCGGCAAACCCGTAATCATTTCTTATGGCGGCGGCTTTTGCATTTCTGGCTTCGCCGTCTTTTATGTATTCAAGCACGCAGAAAATGTCATGTATGCAGCTGCCGGCCACGTCCATTTCGTCATTTTTTACATTCAGGGATATTCTTTCCGTTTTTGTTTCTGCGGAATAATTTTCCGGGTAAATTATATTTACATTCACGTCTCCGCCATTCTGCCCGCTTGGGC
>CACZRG010000085.1 GCA_902783485.1 uncultured Elusimicrobium sp. | reverse complement strand
CCTATCTGCGAGAATGCCGCTCCTACGTTTGCTGAAACCTTCCACGGCTTGCCTAACAGGTGTACTGTCATCATGGCTGCAAGCGGCTTTAAAAGCATGACCACTACCAGTATTATTATCGTGATTCCGGGATTGGATATTAATTCCTTTGCGTCGAACATCATTCCCACGGAGACAAAGAAAAGCACGGAGAATGCGTCTCTCATGGGTATGGCCTCGCTTGCGGCTCTTGCCGAAAAATCGGAGCTGCCTACGGAAAGGCCGGCAAGGAATGCTCCTAACTCTATGGAAACGCCGAATAATTTTGATGACATTATGGCTATTCCAAGGGCAATTGCTACCACGGAAAGCGTAAACAGTTCCGAAGACCGTGTTTTTGCTATTGCCTTAAGGAACAGCGGCAGGCCATATTTTGTGCTTAATGCGTAAAGCAGTGCGGCAAGAAGTATTATTTTTAGCAGTGCCGTCCCGAATACCGCAAAGGATGCTTCTGATGCGGCAGACATAGGCGCTGAGCTGAATATCATCGGCAGGGCAAGCAGCACCATTACGGTCATAATATCTTCCACCACTGTCCAGCCTAATGCTATATGGCCTGTCTGGGTATGTATGTCCCTTGTATCTGTAAGAACCCTTGCCATTACTACCGTGCTGGCGACGGATACGGCCATTCCCAGTATTATACCTGAATGCCACTGCCAGCCAGTCATTTTAAGAAGTGCGGCTGCCGCAAGTGTGGATACTGTGCTTTGTATAAGTGCGCCGGGGACTGCGACCTTCCATACAGAAATAAGTTCTTTCAGATGGAATTTAAGGCCTATGCCGAACATCATAAGTATTACGCCTATGTCGGCAAATTCCCGTATTACTTCATGACTGCTGCTTATGTTCTGGAAAAGGCCGAGTATTATTCCGGCCATAAGATAGCCTATTATCGGCGAAAGTTTAAGCCAGTTTGCTGCCAGCCCTAACAGAAGCGAGGCCGCAATACCAATAGTGAAAGCTGCTGCGATGCTTATTTCCATTTTTTTCTTTCCATAATAAAGCCTGGCATAGTAGCCAGGCTTTATTTTTGATCAGGAAGGCTGATTAGATTATGTTCAGTTCTCTGCCTATTTTTGTAAAAGCCGCTACGGCTTTTTCAAGGTCTTTTATCGTGTGTCCGGCGGTGACTATGGTGCGCAGCCTCTCCTTGCCCTTGGGAACTGTCGGGAATCCCAGCGGCAGGGCGAAAACTCCTTCTTCAAACAGTCTGTTGGAGAATTTCTTGGCCTTGTCCATGTCGCCTATCATTACAGGGGTTACAGGCGTTTCGGAATTGCCGGTGTCAAAGCCTGCCTTTTTCAGCTCGCCCTTGAAGAAAGCGGTGTTGTCCCACAGGCGTTTAAGATATTCCGGTTCATTGAGCAGAATGTCAAGCACTGCCAGACAGGTCGCTGCGACTGACGGCGGCTGGGAGCTGCTAAACATGAACGGTCTTGCCACGCTGCCCAGGTAATCGCGCAGGCTCTGCGTTGTGGCGGCATATCCGCCTACGGCTGCGAATGCCTTTGACAATGTACCTATCTGTATTTCAATCTTTCCGTCCAGGCCGAAATGGCTTACAGTGCCACGGCCCTGTTTTCCGATTACGCCGGAAGCGTGCGCATCGTCAACCATTACGAATGCATCATGGCTGTGGGCAATTTCCGCAATCTCGTCCAGTTTGGCAATGTCTCCGTCCATGGAGAAAACGCCATCGGTGACTACCATCTTTCGGCGTGCTTTTTTTGCGATGTCGCTTTCAAGAATTTCCCTGAGGTGAGCCATGTCGCTGTGGCGGTATACCTTGCGCTGTGCCTTGGCAAGACGGCCACCGTCTATGATTGATGCATGATTAAGTTCATCTGATATGAGCAGGTCTTCCGGAGATGTCATAAGGGACTGGCATACTGCCACGTTTGAGAGGAATCCGCTCTGGAAAAGTATTGAGGCCTCGGCATGCTTGAATTCCGCAAATTTCTTTTCAAGCTCAACGTGAAGGCTCATTGTTCCAATGATTGTGCGGACGGCTGCCGAACCAATGCCGTATTTGAGAGTTGCCTCTATCGCGGCCTGCTTGACTTTCGGGTTGTCTGTCAGTGCAAGATAATTGTTTGATGTTAAATTGATTACTTCCTTGCCGTCTATTATGGAAACCGGCTTCTGTGCGCTCTGCACCACGCGCGGAGAAAGAAAGCGGTTCTCGGCTTTCAGTTTTGCTACTTCTTCTTCTGCGAACTGCAATGTCTTGAATGTCATTGCTTTTCCTCCTGAAATTTGTTTTATCTCATTTTAAGTACAGTGAAATCTTTACGGATATAATATAAAAAAACAATCATTCAAAACAAAAATATATTTCCCAATATGCATATTTTTTTTAATAAAATATGATAAAGAGGCCGTGTTATGGAAAATAATGCAATCCGTATTCCGCATGAAAATAAAATAGGACTTATGCCTGTAAGGCCGGGCGTTTTTTTTGTACTATGGGATTTCAGTCCTGTGCGTATGCGGAGGATAAGGGAAGGGGAATTTTCTGAAGAGATAAAACTTAAGCTTTTCAATGAAGATAATAAGGTCTGTTTTGAGGGTCTTTTTCCCTGGAACAGGTATGGTGCGTACATAAGCCATGAACCCCGTGCCGGCAGATACTATGCCGTGCTTTATGTTGAAGGGGAAGACGGCTGGATAACATTGTCTGAATCCAATATGTCTCTTTCCCCGGCGCTTTCAGGCTCTGTGAACGAGCGTTCATATGCGAGCATGGAATTTCACAGGAAAAAGGTTGGAACATGAATACGAGAGCTTCGCTTCTTTTTGTGCTTCATGCGCATCTTCCGTTTGTAAATCACCCTTTTGATTCAGGTTTTCTTGAGGAAAACTGGTTCTTTGAGGCTGTAGCCGAAACATATGTGCCTTTGATAAGAATGTTTGAAAGGCTTGCTGCGGATCACATAAGGCCTGGAATAACTCTTTCGATTTCACCCACGCTGGGGGCCATGCTTGAAAATAGCGAACTTAAGATAAAGCTTTCCTCATATCTTAAGTCAAGACTGGAGCTTCTCTCAAAGGAAAAAACAAGACTTAAGAGAAACCGTCGTGTTCTTAAAGTCGTTGCCATGTACGAGCGGCTTTATATGGATGCTCTGGAACTGCTTGAGTGTCATGATGGTAATCTTCTTGTCCCTGTAAGGGCTTTGCAGCGTGCCGGGCAGATAGAGATAATAACCACATCTGCGACACATGCAGTTCTGCCTCTTCTTATCCGCAAGGAGGCTGTCAGGGCTCAGGTAGCAGTTGCAGCAGGTGATTATGAAACGCGCTTCGGCCGCAGGCCTTCCGGATTCTGGCTTCCGGAATGTGCTTTTGAGCCAGGTTTAAGTTCATATCTGCGCATGGAGGGTTTTCACTATTCTTTTACGGAATCGCATTCCGTTGAGGGGTCGGGGGCCGGTGTTTTTTCTTCATACCGCACACCTAACGGACTTGGCATTTTTGTGCGTGATTCATCAAGCTCTGCCGATGTATGGAGTGCTGCCACGGGGTATCCCGGGAATCCTGCGTACAGGGAATTTTACAGGGATCTTGGGTTTGACGCACCGCTTGACTATATAAGACCGTATCTGGGTGAAGATGGCACGAGGCGGAATCTGGGAATTAAATATTACAGAATAACAGATAGGACAAAAGATCTTTCAAAGCGTGATTATTATGACCCGGAAGCAGCAGCTGCACAGGTTGAGAAGGATGCAGCTGATTATCTGCGGCGCAGGATTGAACAGGCACAGGCTGCTGCATTGTCTGTCCCTGGCCGGGAACCACTTATAGTTAACTGTTACGATGCGGAACTTTTCGGACACTGGTGGTTTGAGGGACCGCTTTTTCTGGAAACCATGATAAGAAAGATAAGGCAGGAGAGACTGCCTCTCCGCTTTGTGACACCGTCAGAATACAATGCCTCCTGTCCCTCGGCTACGGAAATAGTTCCCGGTGTTTCATCATGGGGGGAGAAAGGCTATTTTGAACCATGGGTTAACAGTAGTAATGACTGGATTTACAAGGGAATATGCGCTGTAACCGATAAAATGGTGGATACTGCCAATTTTTTCAAAACCAGACATCTGCAGCCACTGCAGAAAAGAGCTTTGAATCAGGCCGCGCGCGAAGTGCTGCTTGCACAGTCCTCCGATTGGGCTTTCCTGTTATATATAGGTTCTCACGCTTCATATGCCCGCAGACGCTTTACTGATCATGTGAACTGTGCCGTTGATCTGCTTGCGCAGGCTGTTGGTGGCAGAGTTGACCCTGATATGCTTGAGAAGGTGGAAAAGAAGGATAATATTTTCCCTGATATTGACTTCAGGCTTTTCGCATCTCCGATGAGATACTGATTACATAATGTTAAGGCACTAATAAAAAAGACCGCTGCAGCGGTCTTTTTTATTGTTTGCAGGGAATACCTTACGGTATGTTTATATTTCTTTTTTTGCTTTATCCCATGCGGCTTTGAAGTCATCCGGAAGTGGACATTTAAGTTTCTTTTTCTTTCCTGTTGCCGGGTGAGTGAATATAAGCTGCGCCGAATGAAGCAGCATTCTGTCAGCGGGCAGACCATGATATAGTTTGTCCCCTAATATCGGACAGCCCATATGTTCCATATGTATGCGTATCTGGTTTGTGCGGCCTGTCTGTGGTTCTATTTCAAGCATGGCGCAGTTTCCGGATTTTTCCTTAATGCGGTAGCATGTTATGGCGTCCCTGCCGAATTCCCATACTTTTATTTTCTTGAAACCGCCTGCCCGGCCTATCGGTGCATCTATAATACCGGATTCTTCCACCGGAACAGGTGATACGCAGCCAATATATGTTTTTTCCATAAGTCTGTCCCGGAAATCAGCCTGAAGAGCTGTCTGTATTTCCGGATCCCTGCTTATTATCATAAGGCCGCTCGTATCGCGGTCGAGACGGTGTACAAGACCTAATCTTGATAATCCCTTTTCTGCTGTTTCCGGTCTTGCCTCAAGCAGCATTGACACTACCGTGGGCTCGCCTATAAGACATGCCTCAGGATTTGTCTCCCAATGGGGGGAATTCGGATGCACGGCAAGCCCAGCGGGCTTGTGAATTGCTATGATCCATTGATCTTCGTATATTACGAGTTTTTCAAAATCTTTTCTGTTTTTTCCGGAGGCCTCTGGCATTATTACTTCCACTTTTGCACCTTCTTTCAGAATATAGCCAGGTTTGCGTATGCTACCGTTTACTGTTACTCTGCCTTCGGATATTATTCTTTGCGCAAAAGGACGTGAGAACCCGAGACCAGCCTCTGAAAGATAAATATCAAGCCGTTGCGGATCGCCGGAATATACAAGTTCATTTTTTTTCATTTTTTTTATTAATCACAGACAAAAAAACAATGGCAGCAATAACGATTATTGCGGATATGGTCTGTGCCGGGGAAAGCGACAGCAGACCGGAGCCACGGTCATCACCGCGGAAGAATTCCAGTGTGAAACGAAGCAGTCCATAAAGCAGCGCATAGGCGCAGAAAACCCTGCCCCGCAGTTTTTTTGTCCTTATCTCCTTTGAGAGAATCTGGTTTAAAATAGTAAAAAGTATAAGATTTCCGAATGCCTCATAAAGCTGTACGGGGTGTATCGGCACGCCACGGAGCGCAGCTGGTATTTCACCCTGAGGATTATCAAAAATAACACCGAAAAAGGAGTCTGTGGGCCGTCCGTAGCAGCAGCCTGCGAAAAAACAGCCTACCCTGCCGAAGGCATGGGCGAGGGCAAGTGCCGGAGCTATAAGATCAAGCGTAGCAGTGCGGGGCATTTTCTTTTTCCACGTAAAAAAGAAAAATACCGCCAGGCTGGTCAGAAAACCGCCATAGAACACAAAACCATACTGAAAAGATCTGAATATATAGATTATCTTATCAGACAGTGCTGCACCGAACTCACTCCAGTATGTGAAAATATAAAACAGCTTGCCACCGAGTATTCCTGACAGAAGTATATAAAACATCAGATCTTCCAGATTTTTTCTTTCTATTCCGATGTCTTTGTTTCTGCGGAAAATATACAGCAGGGCAACGAGATATCCGGCTGCTATCATAAGACCGTACATGGGAAGGCGGAATCCGCCTGTCTGAAAAAGAAAGGGATGCATTTAAAGAAGAAGCCTCAGAAAGTCAGGACGGGCCATTTCAGAGGCCGCTTTCAGATACATGTTTGTACTCAGTTCATGCTCAATTGTGCTTTCGCTGCCACCGTATGAATGGCCGGGATAGACTTTCAGATGTCCCGGCATTCCGGCTATGCGCCTTAATGTATCATACATTTTATCCGGTACTGATTCAGGAAAATCTATACGTCCACAGCAGCCTGTGAACAGTGTGTCTCCGGTAAACAGCGCATTTTCTGCAATCCAGCACACGCTTCCGCCGGTGTGTCCCGGTGTCAGCAACATTTGTACTCCCGGCATTTCCGGCACCTTTTCACCGTCATCAGGCTGATAAAAATCAAATCTTTCCTGTGGCAGATCTTCATCTTCTTTTCTCATATATACATGGGTTCCAGGGAAGGTTTTAAGAATTTCTGGCACAGCGTTTGTATGGTCAAAGTGTCCATGAGTAAGCAGTACTGCACGCAGATTAAGTTTTTTGTTCTTTATGAAAGAGGATAATTTTTCTGATTCCCAGGAGGCATCTATCAGCACAGCGTTTCTGTTTTCCTCATCATAGAGTACATATGATAAATTGCCCATACCGCCTACAGGTATCTGTACTATTTCCATTTGTCGGCCTCACTTATCGGTTTTGTAACATTTACAACTGTTTCATTCTCGAATTTATATCCGTTTTTTCTGGCTATTTCCTCGAATAGTGCCGGGTTGTCTATATTAAATCTGTCAATTTCCAGCTCACGTTCCTGTTCTGCCCAGTTTTTCAGATTCTCCCGCTGCTGCTCGTATGTCTTTTTCGCGCGCCTTACCTCGTTCATCTGTCTGGCAATAAGAGCTGATCCTGTCAGCAGAACAGATATTATTATGACTGTAAAAGTAAAATTAGTCCGTATGAATTTTACTGCGGAAAATCGTTTTCTTGTCCGTCTTGTTGCCATAATTTTAAATTTATACGGGTTTAAAAATGGCAGCGGTCCTGGCAGGAGCCGCTGCCGCAATGTTATATATTATTTCACGATTTTGAAGGCCTTGTCTTTCGCGAATACCGCTTTTTTATCAAGCTGTTCCTCTATACGGAGAAGCTGATTGTATTTGGCCAGACGTTCCGAGCGGCATGGTGCGCCTGTTTTTATTGCGCCGGCATTTACCGCCACGGCCAGATCTGCTATGAAGGAATCTTCTGTCTCACCGGAGCGGTGTGATATTATTGTGGAATATCCTGCAGTCTGCGCATGTTCAATTACCCTGATTGTTTCTGAGACGGAACCAATCTGATTCGGCTTTATAAGTATTGCGTTGGCTACTCCGTTTTCTATGCCCTGATCAAGCCTTTCCATATTGGTAACGAACAGATCATCTCCTACGAGGCGCGCTTTCTTTGCAAGCTGTTTCGTTATAAGTTCCCAACCTTCCCAGTCGTCTTCAGCGAGAGGATCCTCGAATGAAATAATGGGGAAAAGTTTTTTCCATTCTGCATATTTGGAGGTCATGTCCTCAGATGTGAGGTTTTCACCTTCAAATATATAGCAGTCATTCTGATAGAATTCACTGGCGGCAGAATCAAGCCCTATCTGTACCTGTTTTGTTGTATATCCGCTTTCCTCGATAGCCTCAACTATTGTTTCAAGTACCTGCTCATGGGTGAAAATCTTTGGTGCGAAACCTCCCTCATCACCTACGGCTACGGTATATCCATGTCCGGCCAGCAGCTTTTTCAGTGTGTGGTATATTTCTGCACCGGCGCGCAGGGATTCCGCAAAAGACGGAAATGCTGTAGGTATTATCATAAACTCCTGCACATTTATTCCGCTGTCAGCGTGTTTTCCTCCGTTAATGATATTCATCATCGGGGCAGGCAGTACATAATCCTTGTGCTTCAGTCCGAAAGAATGGCGTAATGACTCGTAAAGTGGCAGTTTCGCAGATGCCGCAATGGCACGCGCGAGAGCCATGGATACTGAAAGAATGGCATTGGCGCCAAGTTTTGTTTTTGCCTGTGTGCCGTCCAGCTCAAGCATAAGTTCGTCAATATAAGACTGATCAGCTTTCAGTCCGTTTATTTCCTTGAAAATATGAGTGTTTACATTATCAACAGCTTTTGAAACACCTTTGCCTGAGAATTTTTTTCCTCCGTCGCGAAGTTCAAGGGCTTCATGGGTTCCAGTGGAGGCACCACTCGGCACTGCCGCCCTCCCTGCTGACCCGTCGCTTAATTCCACTTCTGTCTCTACAGTCGGAAATCCGCGTGAATCAAGAATTTCCCTGGCGTGAACAGCCTTAATTTTTGCATTGCTCATTTTTGTAATCTTCTCCTAATAGGCTTCCGCTTACGGACAGCCTTTGAATTTTCAGAATCTGTTGAACGCTATGTTGCGTCCGGCTTCCCTGAGTTTTTCAACATCCTTGTCCATGAAAGCCTCTATATAGATTCTCATTATCTGCTTTGCCGCAGTACCTGAGGGCCTGAGGCCCAGCCAGGTTCCGTCGCGCATTATAAATTTATATCCATCTGTTGTATCAATACGCCATACAGATTTTCCGCCTATTGATAGTGGCGGTCTGTTTTCAAGTTTCTCTATTACATCAAACATGTTTACTTCGTCAGGAACCGTAAGGTCTATTCTTTCAGTAAGAAATTTTCTGTGTTTCTTTTCCAGTTCTGATAGTATTTTTTTCAGCGGTTTTTTTTCATATGCTATCATCTCGGCAACCAGAAGACATGCAAGTATGCCGTCCCTTTCAGGGGTGTGTCCCATCATTGTGAATCCGGAAGATTCCTCACCACCAGCAAGATACTGACCGCTGCGCATTAAATTGCCGATATGTTTGAAACCAACAGGGGTCTGTCTTATTTCCAGACCATGTGATCTGGCCACCGCATCCACAAAATGTGATGTCATTACAGATCTTGCCACCTTGCCGGACATTCCTTTGTTTTTTACCAGATGTTCGAGAATCATTCCAAGAATCTGATTCGGACATATCCAGTTTCCATCTGAATCTACTATTCCGTATCTGTCAGCATCGCAGTTGCAGGCAAGACCAAGATTAAGCCTGTTCTTTTTTACGGTTTCCTGAAGCAGAACCATATTTGCCGGACTTGTATCGGGTCTGCGTCCTCCGAAAAGTACGTCCCTGTCTTCGCGAAGTCCTGTCACTTCAACCCCGGCGCCTTCAAGAAGAGGCCTCATATAACTGCGGGCCGCGCCATGATTTGTGTCCACAGCTATTTTCAGTTTTGCTTTCTTTATCGTTTTTACATCTATAAGTGAATAGATCTGTTCAAAATACGGCTCCCTGAAATCCGCTGATTTAAGCATTCCTGTTTCCATGCCCTCAGCAAAAGGCATTCCCTTTTCCGCGTCAGCTATTGTCATGGCCTGTGATCTGGATTCTATATCGGCAGTAATATCCGAAAGTGCCGGACCTCCCCAGAATGGTATCCATTTTATTCCGCTTATATATGATGGTTCGTTTCCGGCCGCTATCATAAGGCCGCCGGAAGCTGCTGTGCGGTGAACCTCCCATGCCAGCGCAGGAATGGGGGCTTCCTCTTTCGAAATGGAAACTGTTACATTATCATCTGTTATGGCTTCAGCTGCCTCGTGTGCAAAATCTTCGGAAAGAAACCTTGTGTCGAATCCTATAACTATATGAGGATTTTTGGGAGCCTTTCTTTTATTCAGTTTTAAATCAATAAGGAACTCTTCTCCCTTAAAGCCATAATCCTTGTTCTCTTTTATATGCCTT
>CACZRG010000084.1 GCA_902783485.1 uncultured Elusimicrobium sp. | reverse complement strand
TGTTGGTGGACGCACTGCCGGCAATACCGCTGTTACACGTGGATTTACGCTTAAGAATGGTGGAGTTGTAAGAATAACAGTATCAAAACTTTTCCCGCCTTCCGGCAGGGATATAGATAATACCGGTGTTTCACCCGATGTGTCTGTAAGTCATGCTGCCTCCGCTGTTTTGGACAAAGGCAATGAATATCCTGCCGCTCTTGCAAGTTCTGACGTGCTTCTTAAAAGAGCGTTTAAAAACTAAATTTCCGGATTATCTGTTAAATGAGACATAGAGCTGCTGTTGCAATGTCAGGCGGTGTGGATTCCACCGTTGCTGCTGCTGTTCTCCGTGATGCGGGCTATGATGTAATAGGAATTACATTGAAAATGTTTGAGAGCGTGATGACGGAAAAATGCGGCGGCAGGGACTGTGTGTCTCGTGCGGCGTCTTCCGCAGCTGTTTTAGGAATAAGACATTACGCGAAGAGTGCCACAGAAATCTTTTCTCTGAAGGTAATAAAACCTTTTGCTGAATACTATATGCGTGGACTTACACCTAATCCCTGTGTTGAGTGCAACCGCTGGGTTAAATTTACATATCTCTGGAATATTGCCTGCGCTCTTGACTGCGAATATCTCGCAACCGGACACTATGCCATTATTGAGGAAAGAAATGGTGAGAAATGTCTTGTACGTGGCAGGGATCAGCGTAAAGACCAGAGTTATTTCCTTTATGGAATAAAAAGGAATGTCCTTCCACATATAATTTTCCCGCTGGGAGGAATGGAAAAGACTGAAGTGAGAAAGATTGCCGGAAAACTGGGAGTGCCGTCGGCAGCATCTCCGGATTCACAGGATATATGTTTTATTCCTGACGGGAACTACCCGCGTTTTTTGAAAGAATACGGAGCTGTAGGCAAAATGCCAGGACATTTTATTGATGAAAACGGAAGATTCCTGGGACTTCATGACGGATTTTACAATTATACTGTGGGCCAGCGCCGTGGAACAGGTGTGTATGGCAGCACAAGGCTGTATGTAACTAAAATAATACCTGAAACAAATGAGGTTGTTTTAGGAACACTTGAAAAAGCCAGATTCAGAAGATTCACTGTTTCAGACCTGAATATGCTTGCGGATATTCCGGACGGTAATTTTTCGTCACGTGTGCAGATACGATACAGGCATATCCCGGCAGACTGTACTGTTTCTGTTAAAGGGAACAGTGCGGAGGTCATTCTTGAAGATCCACAGTTTGCCGCCACTCCCGGGCAGTCTGCCGTATTTTATGACGGTGACAGGGTTTTAGGCGGCGGGATAATAACAGAGGTGCAATACTGATATGATAAAGAAAATTGCTGTTATATATGGCGGAAAATCGCCAGAGCATGAAGTCTCCTGCGATTCTGCCACGTCAATTATAAATGAATTACGTTCTGCCGGGCATGATGTTATACCGGTTTATATAGCACGCACTGGCAGATGGCTTGTTCAGGAACCGGATCAGGCACCGGCAGAAAAGGGAACAGAACTGTTTCCTTCATTTGCTGAAGAATGCTTCCTGACTTCCGGTGGTGACAAAATAAAACCAGATGTGCTTTTTCCTATAATACATGGAACAACAGGCGAAGACGGTATCCTTCAGGGAGTGCTTGAAATGACAGGGTTGCCGTATGCCGGTTCCGGGGTGGCCGCGTCGGCTGCCGGTATGAACAAGGTGGTGTCCAAACAGCTTGCCAGGAGCGCTGGCATAAATGTTCTGCCCCATGTTATATTAACAGTTTCAGATGAAAATTATTCTGAAAAAATAAGTGAGGCAGAAAAAATGGGTTTTCCGCTTTTTGTGAAGCCTGTTTCCCAGGGCTCTTCGGTTGGAATAACAAAAGTAAAAAGACCAGAAGATATTGAACAGGCGTTAAAGAACGCCTTCCGCTTTGACAGGACAGTTATGATTGAAAAAGGCGTTGATTCTGCCCGCGAGATGGTCTGTGGTGTTTTGGGCAGTACATATGACTGCAGGGCCAGTATGGTTGGAGAAGTATGTGTTCAGGGCGGACATGAGTTTTATGATTATGAGGCGAAATATCTTGATGATAACGGAATGAAGCTTGTAATTCCCGCATCGATTGATAAAGAGCATGAGAACTATATAAAAAATGCTGCGGTAAAAATTTTCCGTGCACTTGGATGTAATGGCTTTTCAAGGGTTGATTTTTTCGTAGACAGAAAAAGTGGTGAGATATGGTTTGGCGAAATAAATACCGCACCTGGCTTTACTTCTCATAGCCTTTATCCTTCTTTGTGGAAAAAAACCGGAATGCCTGTAAAAGACGTTCTTGAAAAACTGATAGAGATTGCTGTAGATGAAAAGAAAGCAGGCAAAAAGCTGGAAATAAGACGCTGATAATTCTTGTTTCAGTTATAAAAAAAGCCGTGTCTGGAAACACGGCTTTTTTATTATGTACTGTAGGAGAAGTTCATTCATCCATCTGTACAAGGAATTCTCCGTCTTTCTGAGTGTCAGCAGCTGCCGCAGGTTTTGCGGCTTCCGCAGAAGCCGCTTCACTGGCTGCTTTTTTGCCTTTGCGTCCGCGGCGTTTTGTCTTTGCCGGTACCGCAGCAGATGCATCGAGAGAATCTATTATCTTCTGCGACTCTTCATCTTTTCCGGAAACAGTTTTGTCTGCTTCATTATAAACAAAAGAATAAGATTTTGCTTCCGGTTCCAGTATTGAGAGCACAGCCTCGTAAATGCCGTCAGATTCTCCCGGGTTTACTTTCCA
>CACZRG010000083.1 GCA_902783485.1 uncultured Elusimicrobium sp. | reverse complement strand
TTTCACTGACAGCCGGTAAAACTTCCGGATTCTGCAGATATCCGGAAGTTTTTTGCTTTTTTTGTATACTTTTCTAAATATGAGAAAATTTTTCGGTAAATCTGCCTGCAGATTCATAGAAATTTTTCTATGCAGATGTATGATAAAACATGTTATTCCTTTTTTTGTTCTGCCGTTTTGTATGTTTTCTTATATGGCAGAAAATGCTTACGGGCAGATATATGATGGGGAAAAAACAAAAATCATAAATTTCGGCTCTCTTCCCGCCATTCCCGGTTCTGACAAAAGATTCCCGCTTACATGGATTGTTCTTGAAAAAGAAGCTGATGGATCAATGCTGCTGCTTAGCAGGGAATGTATTGACTACCGGCGGTATCATTACCGTTTTTCAGAAATTGACTGGAAGCACAGCGATATCCGCAGCTATCTGAATGGAACATTCTATGATATGATGTTCAGCAGCAGGGATAAGAAAAGAATACGGAACACACGGGTGGTCAACGGTCCTAATGAAGATTATAAAACCGAAGGCGGAGATGAAACATATGATAATGTTTTTCTGCTAAGTATGGCTGAATATAAGAAATACCGCAGTAAAATTCCGGTGAATACTTTCAACAGCACTTATTCTGCCATGCGTAAAAACAATATGCTTATGAGAGGGTATGCCAGCTGGTGGCTGCGTACTCCGGGAAAAAATCCGAATTTTGTTCTATATGTATCAGGCATGAACGGCAGTGTACTTAAAATGGGTGTTCCAAGTACAAATTATAATCATGTCCGGCCTGCCTTGTGGCTGCTTCCGCCTGTTAAATCAGGAAGAAGCAAAGGTGGAAAAGCAAAAGGAGGAGACAGCAGCCTTAAGCCGTTTGCGCTTGTTCCTGCGGCAAAAGGCACTGCTGACGGAAATATTATAGTACCGGATGAACCCACAACAGGTACCGGAGCTTCTGTTTCCACTAACAGTGTTAATTATTTTCTGAAATCCGGTCAGACACCGCCACAGGATACCGAAGCGGTGCAGAATACCGCGGAGGATGCAGTGCCTGCCACAGAGTCTCCTGAGTGATGAAGAAACCTGTTGAAAAATTTAATAAAATCTGTTTAAAATCCGGCCGATTATAATATAATATAAATATGCGCAGATTAATATTTGTACTATTTGTTATATTTTTCCCTTTTTTGCAGTTAAGCACTTCAGCATATGCGGATGCCGATATAGGTGATGTCGTTACATTCGGAACCTATCCATATGCCGAGGATGGAACCAGGGCACCTGTGGAATGGATTGTTATTGATATAGAAGCCGCAACAGGAAATGCCGTACTGCTTAGTAAAAATGTTCTTGATGCCAGAAGATATGACGAAAAATCAAATGTCTGGAGAACCAGCGAGCTGCGTACCTGGCTTAACTCTGAATTCCGCGACAATATGTTTTCGTCAGAAGAAAAAAGTCAGATAGACAATCAGTATGTCACACTTATGAGCATGAAGGAAGTCAGAAAACTGCTTAAAGGTGACAAGAGAATTGCTGTTCCTACACCTTATGCGCTGAAAAAAGGTCTGTATCATCGTGAGGATATTGCTGGAGCACACTGGTGGCTGCGCACTCCGGGGTATCTTTCTGATACAGAGGCAGGAATTCTTAATGATGGTTCTCTATGTCAGGCAGGAGAGCGTGTTAAAGATTCCAGATACGGCATACGTCCTCTTATAAGAGTACCGGCTGATATTTTCAATGTTGGTGTAGAGGAAACGTCAGTTTCGGAAGACATTGATTTCATTACGTCAATTAAGAATAAATTTTTTAAGAAAAAAAATGAGGAGGCAGCAGTTTCACGTAACCATATTTCATTAGGCCGTTATCCGATGGCAAACCGGAAAAAACTTGATCCCATAGATTGGATTATACTTGAAAAAAACAATGATGGTACTGCTCTTATAACAACAAACAGACTTCTAAGCATACAGCGCTACAACACAAACACAAAACATGTAAACTGGCATGATTCCACTATAAGAAAATGGCTGAACGGTGAATTTTACAGCGATGCTTTTGCGATAGAAGAAAGAAAAGTTATTCTGACTTCCAAAGTCAACAACAGAAAAAAGACTGTTTTCGGAATTACAGGTGGCCTGGACACGGAAGACAATATTTTCATGCTGAGTGAGGATGAACTTAAAAAGTATTTCCCTACGGATGCGGAAAAAAAGGCAAGACCCTCGAACACTGTAAGACAGTACCGTCCGGAAAGCAATGATTTTGGTTATTCAACCTGGTGGCTGCGTACTACTTCGGTGCTTCCACATAAAGCCAAGGTTGTGGATCCGTACGGAGAAGTTTCAGCCATGGGACGTGATACATATTCGTTTAAAATATGCGTGCGCCCTGTTATGAAAGTGAATCTTGAGGCTATATCAAAACTTCCTGCATCTCTTACAGCTTCTTCATACTCATTTGTCGAGGAAGAAGAGGAAAAGGATGTAGCCATTGGGGATAAATCAGGTGAAGAAAGCGTACAGGTTACGACAGACACTTCATCGGTGCCGGTATCCTCAGGCAGTGTCTCAGTCGCATTGTCTTCATCGTCTGCGAAGGTGCCGGCAACGACAGACGGAGCTGAAACAGAAAACAAAAAAACTGCTACAGAGCGTTTCTCTTTTGATGTAGACCCGAATGAAACTTATTCTGATGATGAAATTCTTGACGAGAGTAATCAGAAGAGAAAAACAATTTATTTTGGCAGATATACAGTTGCAAGCAGTAAAAGATCCGATCCGCTGGAATGGATAGTACTTGAAAATTATACGGACGGAACCTCCCTGCTTATAACAAGACAGCTTTTAAGCCCTCAGCGCTATAATATCAGAAGGAAAAATGTAAACTGGGATAGTTCCACACTCAGAAGCTGGCTTAATGATCAGTTTATAGAAGAGGCATTCGCTCCTGAGGAAAGAGAACTGCTGAAGAGCCAGCGTATAGGAAATCAGAGACAGACAATCCTGGGTATGCGTGGTGGAATAAGTACTGAAGACAGAATTTACCTGCTTAGCCAGGAGGAGGTAAATAAATTCTTCCCGACTACGGAAATGAAGAGGGCAAAGGCTTCTCCCAATCTTAAGAGATCCCGTTCAGATGTTAACAGTTACGGTTATGCAAGCTGGTGGCTGCGCTCTTCCTCACTGCTGCCTATGAGGGCGCTTTATGTTACTCCGGATGGGCTTATTGAGTCAAAACAGGTATATAAATCAAGAACTTCAATAAGACCTGTGATACGTGTTAGTATTGCTGAAATAGAAAAACTGCCGCCTGAAATACGTAATCTGAGAGAGATTCTGGATGGTTCCGTGGCAGAGGAAGACAGTTCTTCTGGTGAAGATAAAGATAAGGCCATGCTGCCTGGAGAAATACAGCGTATTAAAGCTGAAAAAGCACGACTTAAGGAAGAGGCACTCAGGAAGGCAGAGGCTGAAAGAAAGGCTGAAGAAGAGAGAAAAGCACTTGAAGAGTTTATGAAAAAGAGTTCCGGTACTGTTTCCGGAATGCAGGCTGCCGCGGCAGGTGAGCAGGATAATTCCGCAGTCTCAATGCCGCCTTCAGTGCCTGAAAAAGGATATGAGAAAAAGCGTTATTCCTCTGACGGAAAAAAAGAGGATAATTCTGAAAGATCACATTTCAGACATGGGTTTCGCGGAAAGGAAAAAGGTAAATAATATATGAAATTTACTGTATGTGCAACCCTGCTTGTTTTATTGTTTTCTGCATGGCCTCTTTACGCTGGCGTACAGGCAGATGTGGATGAAAACAGTGGCGGAAAAAAATGGTTGTCTTTTGATATAAATGAATATAATAGTCCGGTTATAAGGGAGATCAGGGATTTTCCATATGCCGATGAAAAGCCGGAGATCCTTAAAGTTTTTTCCAGAGGGGTAGGATATGCCCTGCCTTTTGAGGGAGATATTGAGGAAGAAGAAAAATTTGCTTCCAAAAGAGCGGAGCGTGATGCTTTTCTCCGGGCTGTAGCTGCAGTTGAATATCCGCTTGATTCACTGCTTGAAGAGCTTGGCGGTGGAAAAAAGAAAAAACTTGAGAAGACTTTTGCATGGACATATCTCAATGTCTGGTCTGAGGCTTTTGTTCAGCCTTTAAAAAAATACGCAGGTGCCTGCGAATGGGTCAGGACCCGCGGTACCCGGTGTACATATTCTATGGATATCAGATTTGCGCCACTGTTAAAAAAAGACAGAAAATTCAGTATAAAAAATTTGAAAATCTCTTCACAAAAATACAGACCAGGCGATGTGTTCTCAGGCAGTCTGACTGTTACACAGGATTCATGGATTACGGTGCTGATGGTGTCTGGCGGTGGTGGTGTAAGGGTAATAGTTCCGGAAGAAGGCAGCCTGAACGGTTATGCCAAAGCCGGGGAAAAATTTGTCTTTGAAGCTCCGGCTTTTTTCTCGGAAGACGACGCAGGACAGGGCCTTGTTCATATCATAGCAGTAAAGAAAGCACCTCTTGAAATACCGGATGAATCTGATGAATCAGATAATGAAAATCCGCAGATGAATGACAGGAACGAAGAGGAAGACAATTACATTAAGAAAATTGCCAGAAATCTCTGGAATGTGAAAAGACCTGACTGGACAGCCGTTTCTACTGTTTTCGAAGTTCTTGAAAAGTAATATCAGAGATAGCATTTAATGGTTTTCTCAATCCAGTATGCAAATTCAGTCCGCGGATATTTTTTTTCAAATTCCTTTATTTTAAGGTAAAGTGGTTTTCCGTCTCCGGCGTCATGCCATAAATCCGCAAAGACAAAATCATACTGTCCGTCACAGATTGTCTGCATGTATTCAAGCGCGTCTCCGCTTATAATGTGTATTTTGCTTCTGTGGGGAAACTGCGGCAGTATATATCTGCGGAACATTTTTATGATTGTCTCGTTTCTTTCTATAATGTCAACAGATTCCACTTCTTCCTTTTCCGAGATCATATATGGATAATAACCAAGTCCGAGACCGTAAGTAAGTACCCTGCCGTGAGCCTGTTCCGCCGGTTCGCAAAGGGTTCTTATTTCATTGGGTGTGACAGTCATCCACTCTATGCCTTTTTCGAGTATTGCAGGATAGCGGAATTCTCTGGTGAAAAAGCCTATCTGGGGCAGAAGCCGTCCGTCAGGCATTTCAATAATGTCATCACATACAAATCCCTCAAATGGCTTATATGCCTGTGTTCCATATTCTATATCTCCTGATTTTTTTTCAGGCAGATGAATATTCCTGTAATATAGATTTTCTGTGAATTCAGTAGTATCAAGCCTGTGGAAAATATAAGGAAAGTAATCGTTAAAGAAAACCTTGTCCTTACCTTCAGTATCCAGGCCGGAGGCATTCGCTATCAGCAGGGCGAAAGCCTTTTCCATGTCTGCACCGGCAGACATTATTTCTTTTATGTCACTGGCCCTGACATAATCTGAATGAAAATTCAGATAACTGCTCAGCATGGCCAGCAGTTCTGCATTTCTGCTTTTCAGGCTGTTCATTTCCGGCGGTTTTTATATTTTTCAGACTCGGAAAGCAGGGCCTGCTTGAATTCCTTTGCGTTTATTATATTTGGAACCGGAGCATGAGAACTGCCTGTTCCGCTTACTATTACCGTGGAACAGTCAAATATTCTTCCCCAGAAGGACTGCTCCAGATTTACTCCTTCTACCTTGTCAAGATTTATTTCAAATGTGGAACGGCGTATGAAACCGAATTTGCATATCACGCGTTTGTTGGTCACTGCGAGGCAGGTGCAGATATGCTCTATCATGGCATCAGTGAAATACCAGAGGAATATCAGAAAAAGCGGTATCATTACATAATTAAAATATTCCGAACCTGGAGATTTTAGCAGTGGATATGCAATGCCTGACATAACTGCAAACCAGAAAATGGCAGGAAGCCATATCTTCCAGTGTATACGGCACACATGAATTACTTTTTCCCCAAATATCAACTGGGATTTTATATATGGCGGGACTAAATCCGTATAGACAGCACTGTCATCATTATATTCCCGGTTACTGTTTTCTGCGTGTGACACGGGTTTTTTTATAGTGCTGTTATTGTTATCTGCTTTAGCCGGAATCATCTGACTGGTGGAGGGGGAGGCGTCTGTATTTGTACCTGTGCTCCAGGATGTATTTTCAGCCTGTCCGTTTTCCTCTTCAAGTGTCTTGCCACACTCAGGACAGAATTTAAAGCAGTCGCTTAGGGGAAAGCCACAATGCGGGCAGAATTTCATTTTTTTCATTTGTAGAATCCTTTTATTGTTTCCTGTTCCGATTTTTTGTTTTTTAAAAAGTATCTGGCGCTGAAAAACACTCCGCCGGAAACAGTTGTTCTGGCTTCTATGTCTTCAAGCTGTTTTTCCAACTCGCCTTTTTTCCAGTTTTTATCACCATCGCTGTGCTTGTATAGTGCGAGTCCTATGTAAAGTTTTACTTTGCCTTTGCCGTATTTCTGAACTTCTTTATCCCACCAGTCCAGAAGCAGTCCGTAAGGTGCTGTCTTATGACCGTAATGCCAGTACAGCTGTGGCATTATGTAGTCGACCCAGCCGTTCTGTATCCAGTAGCGTGTATCGGCGTACAGTTTTTCATAACACTGAAAGGCTGAAGTGTCTGAACCATCGGGAACATCTTCGCTTTTATTGCGCCATATTCCGAATGGGCTTATTCCAAAAGCGGCATCAGGTCTTTCAGTTTTTACAGTGTCGTGAATCTGATGAACGAGAAGGTTTACATTTTCCCTTCGCCAGTCTTCTTTTGACATGGTTCCGCCTTCAGACTTATACCCGGCATAATCAGCCGCATCCGGGAAATCAACGTCATTTCCATTCTTTTTTACCGGATATGGATAAAAATAATCGTCAAAATGTATTCCATCTATATGATAATTATTCAGCAGTTCTTTTACTATTTTCAGATTATGTTCTATTGATTCCCTGCGTGCCGGATTATAATATAGTTTTCCGCCGTATTCCACTATGATTTCAGGATGTTTCCTGGCGAAACTTTTTTCTGCCAGTTCCACTTTCATTATATTTGTTACACGGTATGGATTCAGCCATGCGTGGAATGCCATTCCGCGTTTGTGTGCCTGCGCTACCATGAATTTAAGCGGGTCATAGAACATACCTGGCTTTTTTCCCTGCGTGCCGGTAAGATAGGCACTCCAGGGATCCAGATTTGACGGCCAGAATGTGTCCGCTGTGGGGCGTACCTGCATAAAAATGGTATTTATCCCTGCTTCCTTCAGTGCATTAAGGAGCTGAACGAATTCCTGTTTCTGTTCTTTTACGGAAAGACCTGGCCGGGACGGATAATCTATATTCTCTACGGTAGCTATCCATGCACCCTTCATCTTATCCGGAAGCGGGGCGGTTTTGTAATGTCTGAAAATAAAAGCTGAACATAAAAAAAGTATAAGCGGTACCGCTGCCGCATACATCATTTTTCGCAGATTCATATAACAACATTATATTAAATAAACGGGAAACCTACAGAGTAGGAATGTACCGTATATATTGTTCAGAATATAATACCTGCAGATTCATAAAAGCAGTTTTATGTTTTAACGTACAAGATAGCTTTTACGGACATATACGCTTTTCTGAAACTGAATTCTGCTGTTGGCTGATATCCTTGAAGAAAACGCACTTTATTTATAAAATAATGTAAGGTGTGGCCTCCGGGAGGCATAAGGAGAAAAAATGGCAAGCGAATACAGTTTTGATGTTGTTTCAAAAGTTGATGGCAATCTTGTGGACGAGGCTATTGCCATAGCCATGAAGGAAATTACGAACAGATATGATTTCCGCGGTTCCAATTCGGAAATTAATTTTGACAGGAAGACAAATATCATACAGATGGTATCGTCTGATGAATATAAAATCAAGGCCCTTTTTGATGTGCTGCTTACCAAAATGGCAAAGCGTAATCTTCCTTTAAAGAATTTCAAGACGCAGAAGATAGAAAGTTCTCTTGGTGGAAACGTGAAACAGCAGGTGACCGTTCAGCAGGGTATTCCGCAGGATAAGGCCAAGGAAATGATAAAAGCTGTGAAAGAAAAGAAATTCAAGGTTAATGTTTCCATTCAGGGAGATTCGCTGCGCGTTACATCAAAATCAAAAGATGAACTGCAGAATGTCATGGCCTTTCTGCGTGGCGGGGATTACAGCATTCAGGTTCAGTTTGATAACTTCCGCTGATTTTGTCTGCCACGTTTTTTTTCTGGAATACATCTTTTTTCCACGTTATTGTGGAAGTGGCTTTCAGAAGACCGGATTCAATATATCTGATTTTATTAAATATCATCTGCAATGAAAACACTTTTTACAGGAATAAAACAGCTGCTGACTTTTGCTGGTGAAAATAAGCCGCGTGCCGGGGCTGAACAAAGAGAGACCGGGCTTGTGGAGAATGCGGCAGTTCTGATTGAGGACGGAATAATATCCGCTGCCGGACCACGCAGGACTGTGGAAAATCTGCCCGGGGCGGACGGAGCTGACACGGTTGAGACCGGTGGTATATGTCTGCCTGCTTTTACAGACTGCCATACACATGCAGTATTTGCTGAGCCGAGGCTGCGTGATTTTTCAATGCGTACGTCCGGTGCAACATATGCGGAAATAAAGCAGGCGGGCGGCGGCATAAATTCCAGCATTGGAGCCGTACGCAGGGCTTCGTATATGGAACTGGAAAAGAAACTGTTGCGCCGTGCTTCACGTTTTATTGAAAGCGGAACAGCAACAATAGAGGTAAAGAGCGGATATGGCCTGGACAGGGATTCCGAGATTAAAATACTTGAAACAGTAAGGTCCGCCTCGCAAAAGACAGAACTTTCAATGATTCCCACGCTGCTGTCTGCTCACGCGGTGCCACCTGAATTCGCCGGAAATCCGGAGGCATATCTCGAATATATTGAAAAAGAGATTTTTCCTTATGTGAGCGAAAAGAAACTTGCTGTATTTGCCGATATTTTCTGCGAAAAAGGATATTTCACTCCGGAGCAGACAAAAAAATATCTTGAGGCAGCGGCAGCTTATGGGTTTAAACTGAAGGCTCATACCGAGCAGATGTGCCGTAGTGGTGGCACCATAGCGGCGGCGCATTGTCACGCGGTTACGGTTGATCATACGGATTACTGTGCCACTGAGGATATTGTCACCATGCGCGAATACGGCACAATTCCTGTGCTTCTTCCAGCATCCAATTATTTTCTTGGACTGCATAAATTTCCTCCTGCACGTGAATATATTCAGGCCGGTATTCCGGTGGCGCTTGCTACGGATTTCAATCCTGGCACTGCTCCCTGTCTTAATATGCAGTTTGCTGTATCCTGCGCATGTATAAACTGTGGCCTTACTCCTGAGGAGGCTCTTTGTGCCGCTACTGTAAACGGCGCCAAGGCATTATGTCTTGACGACAGGGGTTTTATAGCTCCGGGAATGCGTGCTGATCTCGCATTTTTCGACTGTGAAGATTACCGCGAACTTGCGTATTTCTTTGGAGGAAATGTATGTACGCGCACGGTAATAGCCGGTAAAACGGTATACGAGGCTTAAAATGAAATTTATTCTTTTTGATCTGGATGGTACACTTATAAAATCAGGCCGCGCAGGTGCCAGGGCGCTTGATTATGCCATTCTTCATATGACAGGAAAAGCAGATGTATGTTCTAAAATAGATCTGCATGGAACAACCGATAAGGTAAATTTCGCCAATGCATACCGCGAGGCTGCCGGAATGGAGCCTTCCGAAGAACATATTAAGGAAATAACATACCGTTATCTGGCCCGGCTTCCCCATGAGATTGAGTGGTCTGTTAAAAACGGTCTTTATTCAAAAATAAACGGTATAGAAGAATTTCTTAAAACACTTTCTGAAAGAAAGGATGTCCTTGTGGGAATGGGTACCGGGAACGTGGAACGTGGGGCTTTCATAAAACTGGGACCAGCCGGACTGGGCAGATATTTTCCGTACGGAGGATACGGTGAGGATGCTCATGACAGGGCTAAAATGCTGAAAATAGGCGTTCAGCGTGGCTGTTTCCTTGCTGATTTAAAGCCGGATGATGTGGAAGTCTACATTATAGGCGATACCCATAAGGATATTAACGCCGCTAAGGCCGCTGGTTATCACAGTGCTGTGGTTACTTCTGGTTTTGGTGATCCGGAAAAGATAAAAGAAGCAGGCCCTGAATTCATGCAGACTGATTTTACCAGTATAAAAGCCTGGTTCGGATGGCTTGGTCTGGAGTGATTTTAACTGTAATTCATTCCGGCATGACTGATTATATAGTGAAGTATGCCGGGCTGGTGAAGATTTGTAAATAGAAAAGTACTGCTTTTATTGTATATTTGCGGGAGGATTTAAAAATGATGCAGATCAGGGCGGAAGAGACGCTTACAGGAAAAGATATTAAGGAAATTCCGGATCTACTTGAGGATTTTTCTTCAAGGGTTCCGCAGATGAAGGATTATTTTATAAGGCCGGAAAGCCGTGTTGTATACCTTCTGGGCCGCGGATCTTCAAGCAATGCCACACTGTTTGCCAAATATATATTCGAGGAATACACGGGAACAATAACCAGTTTTATAAGACCGCATTCAATATTTGAGGCAAAGCTTCCGCTTAATTTCAAAGACAGCGTTGTATGGGCTTATTCGCAGTCCGGAAAGAGCCCGGATATAGTTGAGTGTCTCAAAAAACTTATAAACTGGGGAGCGGAGGGCGTAGCCGTTACTAATGAAGCCGATACGGCAGCTAATCCGCTTGCACAGGCAGCAGGGCGCAACATACTGCTTTCAAAATCGCCGGAACTGCCTGTTGCTGCTACAAAGAGCTTTATACTTCAGCTCTGGGTGGCTCTGTGGGCGGCTCAGACATGGAATAAATGCTTTGATGAAAAAGACTTTGAGGATACGGTAAAGATAATAAGAAAGCTTACAGATCGTGATTTCAGGGAGACAGGAAGTGAATATGTTGGAAATCTGCGCAATGCCGGAATGATAGGTTTTATAGGCCGTGGCACTTATAATGCAGTGGCTGCTGATTCGGCACTTAAATTCCGTGAGATGGCGCGTACACATGCAGTAGGCTATTCTGCAGCAGATTTTCTTCATGGTCCTGTCGGAGCATATACCGAAAATGATTTTGTATTCCTTTTAAGCCCGTCGGCAGAAATACCTGATGATCTGGTACGGGTACAGAAAGCGCTTGAACTTCGCGGTGTCAGGTATGCAGTACTGTATGAGCCTGAGGGGAAAAACCCTTTCAGCCGTCTTGTCACTGATATACGCCTTAAAATAACTGCGCTTGATCTTGCCATTGCAAAGGGACTTAATCCTGATGCTCCGAAGGGACTGGCCAAGGTTACTGAAACACATTAGAAAAAATATCAGATTAAAAACTGAAAATGAAAAATATGAGAACAGCACTGATTTACGCTTTTGCCTTTCTTTTTCTGTTGCCGGCCATGCCTTTTACCGTGACTGCTGAAGCCATAGCCGCGGAACAGGAAGAGGAGCGGGAACAGCAGGAAGTTCTGCCACAGTCACCTGCCGCTGTTCTTGAAAGTCTTGCGGCACTTCCTGAAATAAAGAATGCAATCTGGGCTGTGAGTGTGCGCGACACAGCCACAGGAAAACAGATTTTATGCAGAAATGCGGATATGAATCTTGTTCCTGCCAGTACAATGAAATTATTTGTAACTGCTGCTGCGCTTGATAAATTGGGACCGGACAGAAAATTCCGCACCATTCTTTATTATTCAGGTAAAATTCATGGAGGAGTGCTTGCAGGAAATCTTCTTATGCGTGGCGGTGGTGACCCTTCCCTTGGGTCGGAATTTCTTAAGAATGCTGAACCTTCACAGGAAGTTTTCGCGGCATGGGCAGAAGCACTGCGTAAAAAAGGCATAAACAGGGTTGAAGGCGCAGTAATTGCTGATTCATCTCTATTCGAGGATCATCAGCCGGGTTCCTGGGCATGGGAGGATATAGGCAATTATTATGCTGCTGCGCCGTCTGCGCTGACAATAAGGGATAATCTTTACCGCATTTACTTTGATGCCGGGCGTCGTAAAGGTGACCCGGCTCTGTTTCTGAGGACAGATCCTGTGCTTCCCGGAATGGAATTTGAATCTGTTGTGACAACGGCTGAAAAGGGAACCGGTGATAATGTATTTATCTATTCTTTCCCCGGAATTGAGAAGGCTGTGGCCCGTGGAACGCTGCCTCTGGGGGCTAAAAATTTCTCAGTCAAAGGCGCTTTGCCTTCGCCTGCCCTTTCCGCCGCAAGGGAATTTACGGAATTTCTGCGTGGCAATGGTATTCCTGTTTCAGCTGATCCTGTTAAAGGCATTTATGAGAAAGGTTATAAAAAAATCGCCGCGGCAGAAGGTGTTCCTGTAAGGGATATAGTCCGTGTTACAAACAAGCGTAGTTTCAATCTTTATGCGGAAATCCTGCTCCGGCATCTGGCGGCAGCATCAGGAAAAATACCGGCCGGCGGCGATGATGGACTTGATATTATACGTTCTTTTCTGAAAGAACTGGGCACAGATGTGTCGGATCTTAAACTCGTTGATGCCTGTGGGCTGTCGCGCCGCAATCTTGTGAAAGCCTCAGCTTTTACATCAATGCTTTCGGCTGTCTCTGGAAAAAAATATTTTAATGATTATATTGAAAGTATGGTGTTTCCAGGCGATCCGGAAGCGTTCGGACATATAAAACGCTTTGGCAGAAACCTGCCTGCGGAAAATCTGCATATCAAATCAGGTTCGCTCAATGGTGTACGCTCTTATGCAGGTTATCTTAAAACCAGAGAAGGACGTCTTTTAAGTTTCGCTTTTATTCTTAATAATTATTCAGGGTCTGCCGCCCGCCTTGATTCATATCAGGAAATGCTGCTCAATGCTCTTTATGAAACCGGCATGGCGTCTTATAATTGAAGTGTTATTGCTGTTTCAGCCTGCCACTGGTATGGCAGACTTTATTTCTGAAAAAATGTTGTATAATTAAAAAAAGTATATAATGGCGGGATGGCAGCACACGGCAGACAGCCTGCTTTATCCGGTTTGACAGGTGATAATATGTTCAGATTGTTTTTTATTTATTTCTTTTCATTTCTTCTTTTGGCGGCTTCGGCTGTATCTTCATACGCGCAGGAGGCCGGGGACCGCATTCTGTTCGGACATTATCCGCAGGGAGCAGGCGGACGTGATATGCCTATAGAATGGATGGTGCTGCAGAAAAACAGGGACGGGTCAATTTATGTGCTGAGTGTTTATGGCCTTGACGGGAAATTGTTTGACGGAACAGGAAACAAATGGAAAAAAAGCGAACTACGCAAATGGCTGAAAAAAGATTTTAAGAACAAGGCATTTACAAAATTTGAGCAGAAGGCTATAGTAAAAGGCGAAATTTCCATAATGTCTGCTGAAGAAGCAAGACGGGTATTCCCGGATGACGCCGACCGCAGGCTGTATGTTACTGATTATGCTTCGCGCAAGATAACACAGTGCTCATCATGCGGAGGCAGTTCCTGGTGGTGGCTGCGGGATCCCGGTCCGGATACAGATTACAATGTGGTTTATGTTGATGCCTTCGGTAATATAAACGCCGGAGGAATGCCAGGAAATATGGACAATGTGGCTGTGCGTCCCATAATGCAGCTGAATCTTAAAAAAATAGAGAGATTTGCCAAAAATTCATTTAAAATCATTTCTTCAAATAAAACTGAATCTGAAGTAAAATCAGAATCTACGGCAGCTTCTGCAAAGGCTTCTGAAAAGACAGGAAAAAACAGAAAAAACGGAGAAAAAAAGCCGGGCCCCGCAAGCAGAAAAAATAAATAAAAACAAGGGAGCAGCAGCCGGAAATAGCAATAATAAGTACGGTAAAAAATTATGAGGATTTGAAGGGTATGCAAGCCGGAATATTCCGAAAATTTTTTATAGGACTGGTTCTCTCCTTTGTTGCGGCTTCTCAGCCTTTGTCAGCAGCTTCAATGGAAAGAACATTCTTTTTTGGCAGGTATCCTTTCGATGCTGGCGGAAAAGCAGAGCCTATAGAGTGGGTTGTTCTTAATTCTCCAGGATTAGGGCATAATTATGTGTCCCTTGCTACGCGGTATGGCATAGAAGCCAGAAGTTTTGACAGCAGAGGCAGAAACAGCTGGTATAGGAGCGAGCTTAATCGCTGGCTGAACACTGAATTCAGGCAGAAAGCATTTACCCGCGATGAGGCTGCGGAAATAGACGGCATAACTCTTATGAGCCTTAACTATATCCTGACTTTCAGGCCTGAACAGAGAATGCTGGAACCGACGCCTTATGCCAAAAAAAGAGGAGCCAAAGTTGACAAAAAGACTGGAACGGCTCCCTGGTGGGTTATTGCAGGAGTATGCTATGGCAAAGACTGTGCCGGAGGCAGGAAGCCTGTGCTCACAATGGGGGGGAGCATGGGAACCGTGGTTACAGCAAATGGCGGAATAAATGATGTTACGCCTGTGGCCAGCATAGGCAGCCATCCGCTTGTGCGTCCGGTTATAATGGTGCCAAGCTATGTGTTAGAAGGAAAAAATTACAGAAGACTCACTGGCAAGGGATTATCCGGCAAAGAAAAAATGGAGCTTGTTATACACGGATATATGAGCGATGGCCAGGAAATGCCTTCTATTGTCAACACAAGTCCCAGCCTTGAATTAAAAAGTATCTCAAAATTCTCTATAGATCATTTTGGCGGAATAACTCCTGTTAATACTGGAGCCGGCGGCGTAGGCGGTTTCGCCGGGACAGGTTCCGGATATTCAGGTGCATCAGCCGGTCTGAGTGGCGGCGGAGCCGGGTTTTAATATGTTCCGGTTTCCCGTTCATTTTTATTCATAATTTGTCTGATTCCTGAATATCAGAACCGCAGCAGATACATTTTATATAATAAATTATATTTCTATTCGGAATGGTACTGATTGAATGATAAAAAAATTACTGCTTGTTTTAATATTTTCTTTTATGTCCTGCCCTGCTGTTTATGCCCAGAAAGTTGGAGATACAGTTAAATTCGGAAGTTATCCATATCTTCAGGGCGGTGCGGAGAAATCAGTGGAATGGACGGTTCTTGAAAAATTCAGTGACGGTACCCTGCTTATGACAACAAAATACATCATAGACGCCAGGGCATACAATGACAAGAACGAATCTGTCACGTGGGATGGGTCCGATATGAGACGGTGGCTTAACACTGATTTCCTGAATTCAATATTTGATGAGAATGAAAAAAAATGCCTTATATCATCTGATAATTTAAATGAACCTAATCCTGAGTATCACACAGGCAGTGGAAAGCGCACAAAAGACAAGGTTTTTCTGTTAAGCATTGCGGAGGTTTTTAAATATTTCAGGACAAACAATTCAAGAAAGGTTGCAGCTTCCCCTTATGCTGCGAAGCGCGGTGCTTTTTCAGCAGGATATGCGGGCTGGTGGCTGCGTACTGCCGGACTGGATAATATGGATATAGCCTTCGTGCGCAATGATGGACATGTGGACTATGATGGAGAAGTTATTTATGATGTATATGGCGGGGTCAGACCTGTAATAAGGTGTGATCTGCGTAAAATGCCTGCCGGAAGCGCCCAGTCCGGCAGAAAAACAAAAAAAACAGCTGCCGTATCAGACTCAGCAGATGTTAAAAACGTAAAGCCTGCTAACAGTTCCGGCAGAAAATCAATATCTTCCGGAAAAGGCATAACAGCGGAACTGAATGCCGGGGATATTGTAAGATTTGGGCAGTATGCCACTGAGGCGGACGGTTCCAAAAGACCTGTTGAATGGATAATTCTTGAAAAAAATGATGACGGCACAGCTCTGCTTTTAAGCCGCAGGATTCTTGATATCAAATTTTACAATGAGGAAAAAAAGGATATAACATGGGAAAACTGTACGCTTAGAAAGTGGCTGAATGAGTCGTTTTACATGGATTCCTTCAATGATAAAGAGAGAGAAGGAATAATAGGAACAGAAATCGTTAACGAAAAAAATCCCAAATATGGTACAGATGGTGGAAACAATACCACGGATAAAATATTCCTTTTAAGCATTGCCGAGACTGAAAAATATTTCAAATCTGATAATGAAAGAAAGGCGGAGCCTACCAGATATTCAAGTACAAAATGCGTTCCGGATGGGGCTGTGTGTTCATGGCTGCTGCGCTCCCCTGGCCTTTACGGTGATCTGGCCGCGTATGTGGGAACAGATGGCATGGTAGCTATGTATGGCAGTAGTGTAAACAAGGGATCAAATTCATATGTGCGCCCGGCTATGAGATATAATCTTTCAAATCTTGCCAATCTGCCTGGAAGCACAGGTTTTAAACCTTCTCCTTCATGGAATGCCGAAACGGAACAGGCTACTGTACCTGTTCAGCATACCGAAAGAAAACACAGAAAAAATCCTTCTGAAAATAATTATGGCTATGATAGTGAAAACACGTATTCCGGAAAAGAAGAAAAACATATGCATCATCGCGGTAAGAAATAAATAATGATAATATTTCTGTTCTTAACTCTGTCTGTTTTTCTGTGCTGCTTATCTGCCTGTGCGGGAACATCTGTTAATGCCCCTGCGGATTTTTCTGGTGCGGAGTTTTCATTTAATGACCCTTCCGGTGTAATCCGCTCTGAGAATGATAGTGTGTCACAGGTTGAGATTAAGGAACTGAAAGACGGCAGAATTGAATTTACCGCCTCCGGGTCCGGGGCCTCCCTGCTTAGTGAATCTCCTGAACTTGCCCGCAGACGTGCAGAGGAGGACGCTCTTTCAAGAGCGGCAGGAAAAACCGGAGTTAATGTGCAGTCTGGAATGTTCGATATAAGTTCAGGGGCTGGTTTCTCATCACAGATACTTTCTTCATATGTCAATGTATGGAGTTCTGCTTTTTCCTCATATGAGTTATCCGGAGAACCGGTATGCAGACTTACCGGAAATGGAACTGTATGCCGTGTGAAAATAAAAGGATATATGTACAGCAGGGGGGAATCTGATCCGGATTTCAGGATTATAAAAGCTGAACTTGGCCAGCCGGGTTATTTTGAAGATGACAGCATAAGTATTTCCCTGAAAGTCAGCCGGGACTGTTATATAACGGTTCTTAATGTTGATGAAAAAGGCAATGTTACAGTTGTGTTCCCGAATGGATATGCCGTGGATGGATTTGTTAAGGCGGGAAAGCCGGTGGTTATACCGGATGATTATAATTTTGATCTTAGAACGGAACTGCCTGCTGGACGTGCGGAGACAGTGGAGATGCTGCATATAATAGCTACAAAAAATGCACCTTTCCTGCCTGCTGCGGTTACTGGTGGAAACGCAGAAAATCCTTTTGTGGCATATCCGGCCGGCAGCATAAATAATATAGCCTTA
Source organism: uncultured Elusimicrobium sp. (assembly GCA_902783485.1). GTDB lineage: Bacteria > Elusimicrobiota > Elusimicrobia > Elusimicrobiales > UBA9959 > CACZRG01. The sequence goes on along the minus strand of CACZRG010000083.1, from coordinate 4,922 downwards.
CGTTTAACTGAATTCAGGCGTTCAGACTGGACAACAGCTGTTCTTCCTTATAGTATAAGCTCAAAAAAAGGTCAGGCCAGGTTACCATAAACAGGCATATAATGTTAATGCCATAGTTTCAGGTGAAAATAAAATTTACTAATATATAAATTATTAAGGGCTGCGCTGTTTTATTGCGTCAGGTCCGAAGGTGGTATTTAAACAATATGATTGATCTTAAATTTGTACGTGCAAATATTGAGGCTGTTGAGAAAAACTGTCTCAGCAGAAATGTAAAACTTGATTTTATAAAATTTGCTGAACTTTATGATTCACGTTCGGAACTTCAGCAGAAGATTGAGGCAATGAGAAGCGAGCGCCGGAAAAAATCTGCCAGCAGGCCTTCCCCTGAAGAGATAGCTAAGATAAAGGAGGCTGGAAAGGTTCTCAAGGAAGCTGAAGCGGCTTTCGCTGAAAAGGATGCGCAGCTTAATGATTTTGCACTGGGAATCCCGAACATGAACCATGATACAACTCCCATTGGCAAAGATGAAAGCGAAGATGTTACGGTCCGTTTTGTGGGAACAAAACCTGAATTCTCATTCACTCCAAAAGAACATTTTGAAGTCGGTGGCGTTGTGCGTATGATGGATCTTGAGCGCGGCGCAAAGGCTTCCGGCAGCAGATTTTATTATCTGCGCGATAAACTGGCAGTGCTTGAGCGCGCCATAATGCAGTTTGCAATAGACCGCACAGCAGCAAAAGGATTCCAGCTTGTTCTGCCGCCTATTATGGTAAAGTCAGATGCAATGTTCGCCACAGGCTTTTTCCCTGCGGACAAAAATGAGATTTACTCTGTGAATCCTGATGATGACAAGTTGTTTCTTGTGGGAACATCGGAAGTTCCTCTTATTTATATGCACTCCGGAGAAGTTCTGAAGGCAGAGCAGCTGCCGCTTAAATATGTGGCCATAACACCCTGTTTCCGGCGCGAATCAGGCAGCTATGGCAAAGATACACGCGGAATGTTCCGTGTTCATCAGTTTTACAAGGTTGAAATGGTTGTATTCTGCAGACCGGAGGATTCCTGGAAAATTCATGATGAACTTCTTGCGCATGAAGAAAGCGTCCTGCAGGAACTTGGGCTGCATTACCGGGTTCTTAACGTCTGTTCCGGAGAGCTTGGGTTCCCGGCAGCAAAAAAATACGACTGCGAAGCCTGGTTCCCCGGACAGGGAAAATACCGTGAGGTCACAAGCACAAGCAATACAACAGATTATCAGGCGCGCCGTGCGAAAATACGCATGGTGAATGAAAAAGGCGAACGCTGTCTTGTTCACACGCTTAACGGCACAGTTACAAGCGACAGACCGCTTCTCGCAATAATAGAAAATAATCAGACGGAATGTGGCGATGTAAGAATTCCGGAATGTCTTGTGAAATATACCGGTTTCGATATTATAAAGAACGAAAAATAACAGCTGGGACGAAAGTCCTATCATGGTGTGGGACTTCGTGCCCGTGCCATGATTTATGTCAGTATATATAATATTAGATGGAAGCCCGATTTATGGGGCAGTTTGTAAATTTTCAAGGAGATTTTATATGAGAAAAATCAGTATGCTTGCGGCAGTGCTTTGTCTGGCTCTCAGCGGAACCGCTGGCGCTGCGCCTTATATTGTAAGTTATCAGGCAAACCGTGCGGATGCTGTGCGTTCATCTATTGTCAAGGCTGGCGGAAGTATTCAGTTGCAGTATGAGATTATAAATGCTGTTCTGGCGGAAATTCCTGATAAACGCGGTGTGAGTGATATTGCCAAGGTACGTGGCGTTATTGCAGTTGAGGAGGATAAGGTAATCAACTGGATTGCCGGTGAACAGGAAAATCTCCGTTCTTCTCTGGTTCTTCCTTCCCTGACTGAAATACTTTCAAATGCCAAAGCTGCTGATGTACAGATTCCGATGGCTCCGGTGGCTTCTCCTGTTGTCACTAATGTAAATATTGCCGATAATTCAGCAGAAATACCGTGGGGGGTATCCCGTGTAAACGCTCCAGGAGCATGGAATTTCACCGAGGGAGCTGGTGTAAAGGTTGCTGTTATAGATACAGGAATCAACTATAATCATCCGGATCTGAGTGCTAATTATGCCGGGGGATACAATGCCATAAATCCCAGTGCCACTCCTTTGGATGACCAGGGACATGGAACACATGTGGCAGGAACCATAGCTGCAGTGCGTAATGGTACAGGCGTTGCAGGTGTGGCACCAAAAGCGAAACTTTATGCGGTTAAGGTTTTAGGTTCCAATGGCAGTGGCTCTTTCTCTGCTATTATCAGCGGAATAGAATGGGCAACCAAAAACAAGATGAATGTTATTAATATGAGCCTTGGCGGTGGCGGTTATATGACAGCCATGCACAATGCCGTGAAAGCCGCAGTAGCGGCAAATGTTACGGTGGTATGCGCTGCCGGCAATGACAGCGGCCCTGTAAATTATCCGGCCAAATATCCTGAATCAATAGCCATTTCAGCTGGTGATTCAAACAATCAGCTTGCATATTTCTCAAGCCGTGGTGCTGAAATTGAATTCATAGCTCCCGGTGTGAATATTTATTCAACGTCAATAAACGGATATTATCAGAATATGTCAGGAACATCTATGGCATGCCCTCATGTGGCCGGTCTTGCTGCTCTTGCGTATTCAGCCGGACACAGAACACCTGCTACTGTGCGCGCGGCTTTCAGAAAAGCTGCTTCAAAACTGCCTGTTCTTACAAATGAGCAGCAGGGAGCGGGACTTATAGATGCCGCAAAGCTGAGATAACAGCGTGGAAAAAGTGATGGGACAGCCGGAATTCCTGAAAGAATTCCGGCTGTGCTTTTTATAACCGGTTCATATTGCCGGGTAATATTGAAAAATTTTGCTTGAACCGGGACTTTTGTCCTATGTGGTACTGCGCCTTTTCTGTTAAAATATAACAGTACATATTAAATTATTCAGGAATTTACGCCCGGAGCATTTATGAAAAAAATTTTATTTACCGCATTATGTCTTGTATTGACCGTAGCATCGGCTGACGCGAAACATTATGTTATAACTGTTGAGAACAATACCCGCGCCCCGGTGAACTGGGACGCATTTGTCACCCGCGCAGGAGGGGAGGTCGTGGAAACATATGACTTCATAGATGGGGCCCTTCTTGATCTTCCTGAAGAACAGGCCCAGCGGCTTATGGACCGTCGTGCGCCAGGCATGACTATTGAAGAAGATTTTGTAATCAACTGGATAAAAGGAGATTCTTCAGCTTTAAAGGCACTTAATGGATATTCCGGAGCAGAAAACAGTGTCTCTGCGGTCCCTTCCGCTGCCCCGGCAGCACCGTTAAAAAAGGCTGTAAAAGTCAAAAAACAGGCTGAACCCTTAATGAATACCACAGTGCCTTCAAACGGGGAACTTCCATGGGGAATAGTCCGCGTTAATGCTGCCGGAATGTGGAATATAACGGAGGGGGCCGGAGTTAAGGTTGCCGTTATAGATACCGGAATCAATTTCAATCATGAAGATCTGAAAGATAATTATGTTGACGGTGTGAATTATACTGGAATAAAAGGTCTGGTAGGCCTGGGAAGCCCAATGGATGATCAGGGGCACGGAACACATGTAGCCGGAACAATAGCTGCTGCCCGCAATGGCATCGGAGTTGCCGGTGTTGCTCCTAAAGCGAAGCTTTATGCCGTAAAGGTTATGAATGCAAAGGGGCAGGGCTCTATGTCCGCTATTATACGCGGTCTCGGCTGGGCCGTTAAGAATAAGATGAATATAGTTAATATGAGTCTTGGCGGTGGTCCTTATGTTGAAGCAATGCACAAGGCTGTTAAAAGCGCTGTGGAAAATGGAGTTACCGTTATATGCGCTGCCGGGAATGATGCCGGTCCTGTAAATTATCCGGCAAAATATCCGGAAACCATAGCTGTTTCTGCATCCGGACCGGATGATGCGATTGCTCCTTTCTCGTCACGTGGTGAAGAAATAGATGTAATGGCACCTGGAATGTGGATAAATTCCACATCGGTTAATGGAAAATATGAGGAGCTGCACGGTACCTCCATGGCATGTCCTCATGTATCAGGGTTAGCGGCGCTTGCTTATGCCGCAGGATATCATACCCCGGCGGAGATTCGCGCGGCTCTTAAAAAAGCCGCAGAACCTGTGAAGGGTCTTTCACAGGAGGAGCAGGGTGCTGGTATACCCAATGCAAAGAAATTAAGTAAATAATAGCAGAAATTCATCTGCAGAACAGAAAAGCGGTGTTTTTCACCGCTTTTCTGTTTTTTAATAGGTCTATTGGCCTATTTAAAAAGTGTACTTTTTATATATACTATTATAGATAAGACATTTTCCCGGAGAAGAATATGAGAAAATTTTTGCTTTTTATTTCTGGACTGCTTTTTCTTGCCGTCAATGCTGAGGCAAAGCGTTATATAGTGACTGTGCAGAATGACACCAGGGCCCCGGTGAACTGGGAGGCTTTTGTCACCCGCTCAGGTGGCGAGGTTGTAAAAACGTATAATTTTATAGACGGAGCCCTTCTGGATCTCCCTGAAGAACAGGCCCAGCGGCTTATGGACCGCCGCGCGCCAGGCATGACCATAGAAGAGGATAAGACTGAGTACCTGCTTGACGGCAGTTCAGTACTTGATCAGCTTAACAGCCAGGCAGGCGCAGGTTCATCCAGATCTGCAGTGAAAAAAGTCCCGCAGGCAAATAGTGTGTTGAAAAAATCCAGGCCTCAGGATAATCAGGGTGTGGCTGTCCCTGGAAATACCGCGGCTGAAATTGAGATTCCCTGGGGTGTTACCAGAATTTCAGCTCCTGCTGTATGGACTTTTACCGAAGGTGCCGGAGTAAAGGTAGCTGTTATAGATACAGGAATTAATTTC
>CACZRG010000082.1 GCA_902783485.1 uncultured Elusimicrobium sp. | reverse complement strand
TGTTTTCCAGATAGTGGCTGTGATAGAGAATTTTCATGTATTCTGTAATGATAAAAAGGTCTATTTATAAAAAAAGATACAGGGGATATCATGTATATGAGAAAGATAAATACTGAATCTTCAAAATAAAACATGTCCTCTGGAAAACGTATTTGACCTATAATATCACGCATGATCATCTTGTCCCATGCTACAAGACATATTGTTCCAGGCTTATTTTTAAAAGTTATAAAATGATCGTTCCCATGCAGTATTGGTATGGAGATGTTTTCATATTCGTTTATATATCCCCACTGAATCATTGTGGCATTGTTTTTTTTCGCTGCATATAAGGCCTGCTCGAATGTATCTGGTTCCAGATAATCGTCAGAATCCGGCATTATTATCCATTTCCCGGTGGCTTCATCCAGGCCCCTGTTCCTTGCGGCGGCCGGACCGGAATTTTTCTGCGTTATTATTCTTATTCTTGAATCCCTGGCGGCATAGTTTTCAAGTATTTTTAAAGAATTATCAGTTGAGCCGTCATTTACTGCGATAATCTCAAAATTCTTAAATGTCTGTTTCTGTATTGAGTCAAGACAGAAAGGCAGTCTGTTCTCAGAATTATAAACCGGTATGATTACTGAAATTTCAGGAGTGTGGGCTGCTTTTTCGTTTTTCTGTTTGTTTTCCGGCATATTTTTATTATACATTAATAAAATAACACAGGCAGAGTATGTATATTGTGATATAAGCAGCTGATTCAGGATATTTAATCGGTATGTTAATAAAACAAACAGTATTTCTGTAGTGTGTTATTTAAAATGTATGCCGGAATTAAGTATTATCGTGCCAGTATATAATTCAGCGGAATTTCTGCGCCGCACGCTTTCTTCTGTGAGCTGTCAGTTATTTAAGGATTTTGAATGCATAATAATCGATGACGGTTCATCTGATAAGTCCTTAAGCATAGCGGAGGAATCAGCGTCTTTGGATTCAAGATTTTCTGTATATCATACTGAGCATCGCGGTGTTTCAGCAGCGCGCAATACAGGGATATTACTTGCAAAAGGAAAATATATTGCTTTTCTTGATGCCGATGACTGGCTTGATCCTGAACTGTACTTTAAGGTCATTAATACTGCTGATAAAACAGGCGCAGACATAACCCAGTGGAATTTCACGGAAGAATACAGGTTCCGCAGCAGAAAACAGAAACCTTGTATGGAAGGTTTTTTCTCTCCTTTTGAGAATCCTGATTATTTTACCGGTTTTGTAACAACTTCTGTGGTACGCCTTGAACTTATAAAGAGAAATTCCATAAAGTTTAAAGCAGATCTGTCCATAGGCGAGGATATACTTTTCAGTCTGGAATGTTTTCTCTGTTCTTCTGGAAATTATTTCATTAATGATTATCTTTCACATTACCGTCTGAACGGCACAGCGCTTTCACATAATATTTCTGCTGATAGAATAAGAAATTTCGAGGCTGTTTTCAGGAATTTTGAAGATAATTTTCCCGCTGAAGATCTAAAGAAAAATGAGGCTCTTTTCTTTAAGATAAAACTTATACTGAAGAAAATGGCTGTTGTCACAGTTCCACGACCCGATTATGAACTTTTCCGTAGTATCTTTCCTGAAATAAACGAAAGAATGCTTGAACTGCCAGGACTTGAGGGTTTTGTATTCCGTATGATAAACCGTGGTTTTGAACCGCTTGTTACATCAGTAGTGCTTTTTATAAAGAAAATTGATGCCAGATATTCCTGAAAGCTGTAACTTTTCTTCTTTATTCAGTCCAACAAGAATAGTGAAGACCGCATATACAGAGACAAGTATCATAAGATGTATAATAAATCCTTTAAGTCCTGAAACGCATGGTATTGCCCTTATTACCATATATGAAGTGATGAAAGCCGGAACAGCTGCTGTCAGAGGTCTTGCAAATCCGAGGAAAAGCCTTTTTATACCAAGTCCTGCTTTTGAGTAATATATCATGGAGGCTATGCCATTTCCTGAAAAAAGACATATTCCTGCTGCAGCAGCACACCCGTATTCATTAAAATGCCGGGACAGAATTATTTCCAGTACAATTGCGCATAAGGAGGTTGTAAGAATTATTGCTGATCGTTTTGAATGTTTGTTCAATGCCTGAACCGCAGGCAGGCCTGTGACGATACAGAAATCCGGCAGGAAACCGGCAAATAGTATACCGCTTAAAAGATAACATCGTTCAAAGCCAGGGCCTAACCATACCTGTATAAATTCCCTGCCTGTCAGTAGAAAGCCGGAAATAAAAAGCAGTGTCAGCCTGAATTGAAGTCTGCCTGTTTTCCAGAAAAGAGAGCGTACAGCTTCAATACCTCCTTTTTCTGCAGCTGCGGCGAATGCCGGATAAAAAGTATTTGCAGTGACAAAGCTCATTGCGCTGAAGGAAGAAACGAGAAAAAAAGCCAGGGAATAGTATGTAATGGATAGTTTGCCGGATGTGAATCCAAGTATAACCTGTCCGGAACTCCATATTATCCTGTCCGCAAGCATGTTTAAAAAAATAAAGAAAGCGAATTTGAACATTTCCCCACTTAAAGGTGTGAAGGAAAATGACGGCCTGCCATATATACATAGATATTTACGGCAGTAAAACGCATATGCCGATATAAGAATAATCAGGCATACGGTTTCAGTATATACCAGCTGCGGTATTCCGGCACTGAAATGAAACACAAAAACAACAAGAAGTGGCTGCAGTACAAGGTGAATTAAAGAAGAAGTCTTTAGAAAAATAAATTTTTCCCACGCAGTTATAAAAGCGGAAAAAAGATTTCCTGCTGCTGCTGTACATACAAGCAGTACCATGACAGGCATTGTAAGGTACATTATATGCAGATCTTCCGCTGACAGAGTATTACGGTAAAAAATAACAGATCCGCAATATAAAAAGAGTCCTGCCGTTAGTGTTGCAAAGATTATAACAGTATATATTGAATATGAATTTTTGACAGTTTCTTTTATTCTTTCAGTATTACCTGAGGCAAGTGATGAGGAAAAAAAACGGGTTATGGTATTGGAAAAACCAAAATCCATAAGAGTAAGGAAATTAACGAGTGCCCACATCATCTCGTAAAGACCATACTGTTCTTTGGATATGTATTTTATGATGACTGGAATATAAAGAAAATTTACAGCCATTCTCGTACCCATATTTAAGTAAGACAGTACTATGCCGGCTTTTTTCTGGTCTTTAAGAAAAGCGCCTTTTTCCATATATGTTCTCAATTATATCAAATGGAAAGTTTTGTTTTTTTATTTTATATAATATAAATATGGCAAAAGATAATTCAGGCCCAGGCATTCTTGTAATACTTTCACCTTTTATTATTGTTCTTCTTCTGCTTCTTTATCCGTTGTGGAAGATGGTTGTTAAAAATAATTCCAGTGATGTTGGAATTGATAACAAAGCATTTAGTGTGGACGCAGGAGTTGAGAAAAAGAATCTTTCCGGATATCAGCCCAGTCTTAACAATGGCGGATATAATGTCAGTTATACAGCTGGAAGTAATGAAACGGAGCGCGAGGAAATAGGGTGGGGAGCCAAAGAAGGATATCTTCTTGCCGTACTTGAACAGAATTCCTCGGATATCTCTCTGCTCAAAGAGCTTTACAATAATAAACATATGATACGTGGGTTCATGGCAAGGGAAAATGTGCAGGAATATCTGCTGTCTGCCGAGAATATAAAACGCCTTCTTTCCAACAAGGAGGAGGTTAATAAATTTCTTGCTGAGCCGGGCATGAAAGCCCTGCTTGCCAGTCCGCAGGCTATGCAGACAATTCTTGATAGCGCTTTCGCAAATACTCTTGTAAGCGAACCGGCAGCCCAGGAATTTATGAAGGACAGTGCGGCGATAGAGAATATTCTTACAGAGAACC
>CACZRG010000081.1 GCA_902783485.1 uncultured Elusimicrobium sp. | reverse complement strand
ATAATGCAATTATATAATATCTCTTACATTCTGAACATTCCGTCTTCGTAAATTGTTACCTTCTTTCCGTTTTTGAGAACTGCGGTAACAATTTTCTTCTCGGTGTTTATCATATCCCAATGAACTGCGGAATCATTAAAGCCAAGTTCTTTTTTTGTCTCTGCGGTAAGCGTACGCACATCACCGTCATAGGTATCCGCATACGCGCTGCCTACGGCAATATGACAGTTTCCGTTCTGCCCGCCATGATTCTCATCAAAAAGTGTATCTGCCATGAATTTGTCTATCTTTGAGAAACGTTTGTCGGTAAGTGAAAATTCCCCAACCTGGCACGCACCTTCATCAGTGGCAAGGATTTTCTTTACATAATCATCGCCTTTCTCAGCGGAAATGCCCACGGCGCGACCTTCCCTGAACTCAAGGCGTATGTTCTCAACAAGATTGCCACCGCGGAAAGCCGGCAGATTCGCAAAATATACTCCTTTTGTATATCTCCAGTCTGGTGATGTGAATATTTCAAAACTGGGGATATTATGCCCGCTTATTCCTTTGAAGCGGCGTTTTTCGCCTAATTTAACCTCAAGATCAACATGTTCTGATTCAACATGGATTGTATCAATGCCGAGATTAAGCAGCCACTGTTTTATTTCTTTTGTATTCTCAAAAATTTCAGTCCACTTTTTAACCGGATCCGCTTCATTCAGAAGACAGGCTTTGGCTATCTGGTCTGCATATTCCTGAATGGAAAGCCCTGCCTGTCTGGCAAGTTCCTCAGTGGGATATGTGCAAAGCGTCCAGCCGAATTCCCCATTATCCTCACGGCGGTTCATTATTTCACGTACAGGTTTTCTTGCAAGCATGGCGATCGACTGCCGTCTGGTGTCAACATCTTTCAGATGAGTAAGTGATTCAGGAGCATAGACAAGTATATTGCCGTTAAGGCCCTCATACATTTCCTTATCCCCCGGTGGCATAAAAGCAAGCTGCTCTTCATCAGAATATGAATAAAAACTTTTTTCATTCTCCGGTGTGGCCAGAAAACGGAAAATGACATTAAATTTCTGCTGTATCAGTTTGCGGTATATTATTTCCCCTAACTCACGGCCTGGAAGACTGCAGCGCAACAGAACATTATCATGCGGCATGAAACCGGGGCGTGCTGTCCTTAGCCCCCAGATAAGTATATCCGCGTATTTTTCAAGCTGTTCTTTTGTATAAAAACTCATTTTAACCTCCATTTATTTATTAAATATCTGCCGTATTAAAGTATTGAACTGATGTACCTTTACAGTTTCATGAACAAATACTGTATCTTTATTATAGAATTTTAAAACGCATCATTTTTTATCTGCCTTTATTTCCCAGGCTGTTTTAGGACTTTTGGCACTTTTAAAACGCTATTATTATATATAAACTATGTTCAGGAGCTCTTATGAGAAAAATATTCAGTCTGTTTTCAATTTTCAGCTTTATTTTTTTACTGTTTACTTCTGCGGCAGAAGCGCAGCTTAATTTCTATTTCATAAATGTCGGTCAGGGTGATGCCACTTATATTGAACTTCCAAACGGAAAGAACGCCCTTATAGACGGCGGTCCTACAAACAAGGTAATAGCCCAGTTCCTTACAGAGAAGAATATTCACGAAATTGATTATGTGGTGCTTACGCATCCACACAGTGATCATTACATAGGCCTTAAGAAAGTTTTCAAAATGGCAAAGGTAAAACATTTTTACGACAGCAAGGCTGAAAATATTTCTGCCAAGGGTGACAATACCGTACGTGATCAGGCCGCACAGCAGGGTACACAGATACATTTCCCAAAGATAGGGTCAAAACTGCCCTGGGACAAAAGCGTAGATATCAAGGTTCTGAATACCTGCGAACATTATATAGAAAGCAGAAACAACAGCGTACTTAACAACTGCTCCATTGTTTTAAAATTCACTTATAATGGCACCTCAGTTCTTATGATGGGTGATGCGGAGACACAGGCCGAAAATGGAATGATACTGCGTTTCCCGAATGAGCTTAAGGCATATGCGCTTAAAGTTGGGCATCATGGTTCGGACACAGCATCTTCCGCACCTTTCCTTGAAAAAGTAAGGCCGGCGGTAGCCATACTTTCATTCGGAGCAAATAACAAATACGGTCATCCTGATTATTATGCACTAATGCGTCTTCAGGCTGTAAATGCTAAACTTTATGCAACGCAGGACGGAACACAGACATTGTTCCTGCCTGCACCTTCGAAAACGATTCCGGCCGCACAGCCTTCCGTACAGGTTTACAATCCCGAAGCGCAGCAGCCACTGCTCTTTGACATAGCCACCACCCCACAGCCGGTCAAAGTCAATATTCCTATGATGACGGAAGAACAGAAGGCTGTAAAGAACAAAAAATCAGGCAGACTTTTAAAATCCCTGGACAATCTTAAAAATACAGGGAATGAAAGAGCTGCCAGTGTGGACCAGCCTATGCTGTTCTGATATTTCATAAAATACACTTACAGGAAAAAGCCCGCATAAGCGGGCTTTTTCTTTTGTAATAAAACAATCCTGTCAGTCAGGCAGAATCTCAAAACGCGGATCTTCGCGGCCACAACGACATGAGCCACGAAGCCAGCGTCCCCTGTCACCTGTGCGGTACCGTATTACAGGCATGATCTTCTTGGAAAGACAGGTAACTATTATCTCACCTTTTTCCCCGCGCGATACATTTTCACCTGTTTCAGGTGATACAATTTCTATGAACTGACTGTCACTGAAAAGATGATAAACTCCCACGCCGCAATGCGGACACTGATATCCGGCAGCTCCTGCTTCCGCAGAAATATAACCTATGGATTTTACAGAAGGTTCTCTGAACACATCACGGAAAAGCCGTATATCTTCCTCTTTTATATATTTTCCACCGCAGAATATTTTTTTAATATTCAGGCTACTGCTGACTCCTGACTGTTTTACCGCCTCCGCTAATTTTACAACCGCTGAAGGCATTCCGGCAATGGCAGTAACTCTGAATATCTTAAGATACTCTATTATCTTATCCGTTGAGAGCTGACTGCACGCGGGAACAGAAACAGCTTTTGTGTAAGCTACGGCTTTTTCAAAGGAAAGCCATACCGAACGCAGATCACCGGCTGTAAAAAGATTGGCTATTATATCAGAATCATCAAGTCCCGCAGCCTGGAAATTATACGCAATCCTGCGGCAAGTATGTTCATATTCATGCTGATCATAGAATATATACCCGGGTTTTTCCCCGGATCCTGTAGCAGCAAAGAATATTCCACGGCACGCAGGTCCTGTAAGCATGGAATTACTTTCCGGCGGTGTATTTTTCAGAACATCTTCTTTTGAAAGGAAAGGTAATTTTCTGAAATCCTCCATTGATATAACCTTATCAATACCGGCCAGATGTTTAGCATAAAACGGGCTTTTAAGCTGCGCATATGATACAAGACGGCTTATACGGTCAAGCTGCGAAGGTTTTTCTTCCACAGGAATCCACTTTACAAGAGACATCATGGGAAACACACCGTCATGCGGTGATCCGGCGGCCTCCTCCAGCATTTTTCCAAGTTTTACGATACGGCTCACACCGGCCGCCTCAAGTACCTCCATTGTACGCACCCTTTCTATGGAACCGGCGACGCCGGCTGTCTGCAGATACCCCTTAAGAGGCATTACAAGCTCCAGTACTTTTTCAAGAGTCTCAACGGTTTTGACATAAAGGACCCTGTTCTGTGGCGAAACACGGTATTCAGGATCTTTTTCATAAATAACGGTCCAGCCGGTATCCTCCGCCGAACACTTATAATACGCAAGTCCGCGGCCTGCGTCCTCTGCTGCCTGACGTCTGGCCTTTTCAACCTTTTCCATTTCCTCCGGGAAAAGCCTGCCCTGTGGAAATCTTCCTGAGAACGCCGCAAAAGCATCTGCCGCACAGTCAACAAATTCCCTGGCGTATTCTTCATGCCTTGCTGCCGGCGCTATTATATAAAGAGTGTTAAGGGAAGCACTGGAAGCCTGATTCCAAAGTGACGCATCCCTGGCCGCTCTTTCAGCTATATCCCGCATACCCTCATTGTTTATCGCACTTTCATAAACAAGCCCCAGACTGGTTTCAGGACCGAAACCTTCAACTTTTACATTAACCGGGGCCATACTCCTGTATGCTTTTACAGCCTCCTCTCCACCCCAGACCATAACAACATCGGCATTTTTTACCGCGGTTTCTTCAAGTTCACGTGAACCACCCTTCCAGGAAATCACAGCCGCAGCAGCTGAAAGTATCCCCTCCACGTCTGTTTCCTTAAGTGCCTGCATGAACATATTCAGAAAACCTGTGTCGGAAGATGAAAGTTTTACTATATTTACATTCTTGGTAAGAAAACCTATAACAAGAGAATGCAGAACTCCGTAGAATGAATTTCCAGCACCTATATGAAGAACGACTCCACGCGGATATGCCCTTACAATGCCTTCGTATCCGCTTCTCTCTATGGGAACTTCAAGAGCGTGCGGAATAAAAAGTTCCATATTCATTCTTTTGCGCAAAGATGCGGCTGAAAGCAGCTGCGGGACAGTATTCAGAGACACCGTAGCCTTCTCTGGTGAATATCCGGCAGCGCACAGAAATTCCGTCGCTATGCTCCGGTATCTGCCTCCTTCAGCAAACAGTCTGCCTGTTTCATCAAGAACTGAAATTATATAATCGGAAGAAACCTTTTTCAGCTGCGGGCTTACATTGTGAGCCGCCTTGAACATCTGTTCAAGACCAGCCGCTGTCCATTGCCTTATGTCGCGGCAGTCGCCGAAAATATAAGAATTATAAACTTTCATCAGACACTTCCTTTTTTCAAGCGGCCCGTGCAGTATTTACAGATTTTTATCCGCGTCTGTTTTACTTACAGTAAATCCATGCAGCGGAATCTGTGCAAAACAGGCCTTTAATTATAATATAATATTTCTTAATCAGGGCATATAACTGTCCTAACCATATAGTGAGATTTATTGTGAGTATTATGAAAACTTTTTTTACTGTTACCCTATCCATGACAGCAGCGCTTTTTCTTTCAGGCTGCGCCGCTTTCACATCAGGCGAGATAAAAATAGATAAAGATATTGCGGCAGAGATGCTTGAGGACAGCAGTAAAAAAGCATTTGCGGATATAAAAATTTCATGGGAGAATTACCCTTACCAGTCCGGGACAGACAAAATAGGCCATGGAGAAATAGATCAGACAACCGGTGATTTCAAACAGGAGGAAAGAAAACATGAGCCTGCCGACCCTGCTGACCAGCAGAAACTGCTTGAACTGGCCAAAAATATTTTCAGGAAAGCCGGTCTTTATGACAGAAACAAAGGCAACGGTGTACTGAATCTTGATCTTGAAACTGTCAACCGATGGACATACGGCGAGCTTATTAATACTTATCTGGTGGAAACACCCTTTATAATGATATTTCCCCGCTCACTTCCTACCGGATATTCCCTAAGCACACAGATAAATACTTCAACCGGCACAGCCAATATAGAGTTAATGGCCACAAACCGCACTTACTTCTTTCTGCTGCTGGCGCCACTTTATCCGATCTTATCCCCCTCCAGCGGAGAAAAAACGATTTTCAACCAGATATTATGGCGCATGGCTACTGAAATATATGAAGCCCGCCGCAAGGCAGACAAGGCAATAAAGGACGATCCGACGCTTCTTAAAAAAATCAATGATGCCAAAGCAGTCAGGGCGGCAAAACTTAAAGCTGAAGCGGAAGCCGCAGCCAGAGCGGCTCAGGAAGCGGAGGAGAAAGCAAAAAAAGCCGAAGAGGAAATGTCTGCCATATCCGCCACTGAGCAAGTGGAAAACAGCCTGGATAACAAAGACAGCGGTTCTGCTTCTGTCCGCAGGAACATAACAACTTCAGACGGTTCAGGAACAGGCACGAATACTGCCGGTGAGGAGGAATTTACCCCCACCGTAGTCATGAATGAATAGTACAGCCGGATAAAAACTGCTGGTACACCGGCAGTGTGGTTTCAGCATTTCAGAATAAAACTGTTTAACAGGCATACGGCATACAAAGTTTAGTTTCATGAGAAAGATTTTCCTTCTTTTTTCAGATCCTCTCGGACGGAAAATAGTTTCATCATATCTGTCTTTCTATCTGCTTTTATGCACTTTCCTGTTTGTGTTTTCCTGCGCAATGCTTCCTTTTTTTCCGGATTTCTTCTCTGCTGTTTCACGCTTCGCATGTGAAAATCCGTTCGCTCATTCCGCAGAAATACTTTTCATTGCCGCTCTCGTAGTGCATGCTGTTCTCGCAACAGGAGTAAAACTGGATAACCTTTTGAAAAATTCACAGCAGCATCCTGAACTGAAATTCAGGGGACAGCCACCTGTATTATCGTTTCTGCTGCCTGTTACAGGTACACTGTTCTGCGTATGTCTGTACTATTATTATGGTTTTCTGTCATCTTTTGATTTTAATGAAACCGGGGCTGACTATGCACGTACACTTATAGAGCTTCTCAGGGCAAAACGCATAGCTCTTATGTGGTTTCTGGGGTTTATTTTCCCTGCATTTCAATTCGGCAGAGGGCTTTCCGGAGCCCTTAACACAACAGGATTTTCAACCGACAGAAACAGAACCAGCGTAAGATATGTATGGCGTGCAATGGTGATACTCTGCGTTTTCACATCACTGCTTTCAATTTACTACTGTACTGAAACAGATCTTATGCTTGATATTCAGGAAGAACCTATGGTGATAATAAGATGAATCCGGGAAAAAGGAACAAAAAAACAGGCAGAAAACACTCCGGAATTACTCATTCCCCTGAGGAAAAAAGAAACGCAGCAGGTAAAAGGGGCAGGGATAACTACGGAAAAAATACAGATTCTGAAAACACCACGGATAGAAATACAATTACAGCAGACACAGTTACGGAAGCCGTATGCGTACCAGGTACCAAATATGGCTGTACAAGAAAAGAAAACGCAAACGCTGGAAAACCAAAACACAGACTGAATTCCTGCATTCCTCCCGGACCGCTTAAAGACAAATGGAATCATCTCGCCTCACATCTGCCACAACTGACACCGGAAAAGAGAAATATCTCAAATATTATTGTAGCAGGTGGAGGTCTTGCTGCCTGCGCCACAGCTGCCGCGCTCGCAGAACAGGGTTATAATGTGCGTGTGATAACCAGGCTGGAATCACCTCGCAGGGAAAGCACATCCTATCTGCGTGGTGGTCTTAATGCCTCGCGCAATTATGCCAATGACGGAGATTCAGACGAAAGATTTTTCCGGGACACAATGGAATATGGTGGCTGGCGTTCAAGAGAAGCCGATGTATACCGTATGGTACAGCTTTCGGGCCGGGTTCTGGACATATGCACCGCCCTCGGTGTGCCTTTTATACGCGAAGATGGAGGTCTTCTTCTGCCACGCCCTTATCCAGGTGGAACGACTTCCCGGTCTTTCCAGGCACGTGGACAGACAGGCAGACAGCTGCTCAATGCTTTTCATTCAGCACTTATGCGGCAGACCGCACGTGGCAAGGCAGTGATATACGGCAGACGTGAAATGACTGAGCTGGTAATATGTGGAGGACAGGCACGCGGCTTAATAACCAGGAACATACTGAACGGCAGTTTTGAAGCGTGGACCGCAGACGCCATAATACTTGCCTGTGGCGGTTATTCAGATATATATAATTCCGTGCCTACACCTGTTAATGGCGGCATTAATCCACTCTGGGCCGCTTACCGTGCCGGCGCAGGCTTTGCAAACCCGTGCTTTTCACTTACATTAAATGGAAACAACAGCCGCTGGCAGACAGTACCGGAATACTACAACGCGTCGCAGCGCTGCTCCGGAGGGCTGTGGACAGATTATCTTCTGCGCACAACAATTCCAGGTCTTTTTGCTGCAGGCGAATCCAATTTCTCAGTTCATGGTGCCGACTGTATGCCAGGCAACGCTCCGCTTCAGGAACTTGCTGACGGATTATTCATAATTCCTGCCACACTTGGGGCCTACCTTGCGGAAGTACAGCCCAGGCCAGTAAACGAAAAACATCCGGCATTTGAGAAAGCGATGAAACACGCCGTGGAAAAAAAGAACAGGCTGCTGAACATAAAAGGCAGGGTTCCTCCTGAAGAATTTCACAGGAGACTTGCCGGCCTTATGCGGGAAAGAGCCGGTTTTATAAGATACAGTTACCGTCTGCAGCAGGGGCTAAGGGAACTGCGGCAGCTGCGGGAGGAATTTTACAACAATGTGCTGGTACCGGACATAAACTGCTGCAATACAGCTTATGAAACAGCCTTAAAAACTTCCGTATATCTGGATTTTGGGGAAATTCTGATAAAAGATGCTATCCTGCGCAGGGAAACATGCGGGGCTCATTTCCGCATGGATTACTCTACAGATGGAAATATATCAAAACCCGACGAAGAAGCAAATGTGCGCGTATGGTTCAGGGAGGAGAACCGATGGCATAAAAATACACCTTACCGTGAGGGGCTGGATATTCCTGTAAGTGAACCGCTTAAATTCACTGTCAGAAAAGTATATTCAGGGAAAGATTACGTCAGAAGCAGAGCGTCGGCAGGAGGCGGTCATGGAAGGAACAGGTAAAACTTTCAGTGTCCAGTTAAGGATATGGCGGCAGAGCAATCGTCATGCGCAGGGACATATGGTTCAATACCAGGTAACGGGAATAACTCCAGGAATGGATTTTCTTGATGTGCTTGAAAAACTGAACGAGAGACTGCTTCTGCGTGGTGAAGATCCTGTAGTTTTTGAATACAACTGCCGCGAGGGAAGCTGCGGTACATGTGGGCTTATAATAAACGGAGATGTTCATGGTCCAGGGCAGAATACGGTAACATGCCGGCTTAAAATGAAGAATTTCAATCCAGGAGATATTATTACCGTGGAACCATGGCGGATAAAATCATTCCCGGTAATAAAAGATCTGGCTGTGGACAGGACCGCGCTTGACAGGATTCTGGAGGCCGGAGGCTTTATTTCCACCAGTCTGGGAGGAGCTCCAGAGGCAAATTCACTGTCTGTTCCAAAGGAAGACGCCGAGGAAGCCCTGACAGCAGCGTCATGCACAGGCTGTGGAGCCTGCATAGCGGCATGTCCTAACGGTTCAGCTGCGCTGTTCATAGCCGCCAAACTTGCACATCTTTCCCTGCTGCCACAGGGGGCTCCAGAAAGGAACGCGCGGACAATTTCGCTTGTGCGGGCAGCGCAGAAAGAAGGTTTCGGCCCATGCTGCAATAACGGAGCGTGTGAACAGGCATGTCCCAGGGGAATAAAAAAAGATCTTATAGCAAAAATGCACAGCGCATGGATAAAAGCCATTCTATCCGACAGGTAATTTTATACATTATTTATGCAGAACAGGACGTTATACAGGAAAATGGTATAATTATAAATATAATAGAGTATTTATAATGAATTATCTGATAGATCAGGCAATTTCCGAATTAGACAAAGTAAAAGTTTCACGTTTTGAGTATCCGGCAGGAAGCAAGGATGTTCTTGATCCCGCCGGCTGCTGTTTTCTGGCTTCGCTTATACGCGTTTCAAATGCGAGAAAGGTTCTTGAATATGGTTCCGGATTCTCATCACTTATGATAGCCCGCGAACTGGAAAATAAAAAAGGCGCTTTTCTGTTTTCTGTTGACAGTTCCGAAAAATATTCAAAAACCGGCAGTGAAGTTGTTGCTGCCTCATGCTCCGGAATACGCTGCGAATTCCGCCGTGCCAGTGTGCGCCCGCACATTTATAACAGAAGACTTCTTTTAGGATACGGTCTCACATCAAAAGAACTGAAAAAACGCGGCTGCTTTGATCTGGTCTCCATTGATATTCCGGCTTACAACCGCTGTATATGCGAAAGCGCTGTTTATGAGGCTTTTGAAGTGCTGAAACCAGGCGGATTCATAGTTATAGGAAATGCCAATTCTGCGGATCCGCGCGATAAAAAATGGAAAAAACTATTCGGCAATAATGCGGTATTCCACTACCTTGACGGCCTCGGGGACGGAATAGCGGTTATAGAAAAACTTAAAGACGGTAAACCGGCACCATTGGGGTTTTCATCCGGAATAGCAGAGAGCTGCCGCACATTGAAATTTGCCTGGGGTATGTTTTCCGGAAAATATAACTAATTCCTGTATGTGTCAGAAAAGACAACATGACACAGATGCCGTTGCCATACACACGGAAACATTAACGCAGAATCTTATAAAAACACCAATACTGATAACATTCTGGATTTTGATAATGATATGAAAGAAACAGAAGTTTTAATGGAGGCTCTGCATGAATGCGGGGCAATTCTGACGGAAAACTTCCGTCATGTTGATTATATTCTGAAAGGACGTGCAAATCTTGTAACCGCAGCAGATATGGCCTCGCAGAAAAAAGCGTTTGAAATAATACTTTCAGCATTTCCTGGTGACAGATTCATAGCTGAAGAAGAAATGCCAGATGAATATATAGCCGGGGAAAAAGGATCTGACAGGGAGGAAACCGGCAGAGTGTGGATAATCGATCCTCTTGACGGAACTACAAATTACGCTCACGGCTTTCCGCAGGCTGCGGTTTCAATAGCATTTGCGGAGGGCGGAAAAGTACGTTCTGCAGGAGTTTTCAATCCCATGATGAATGAGCTATACACAGCAGAGGAAGGAAAAGGCGCTTATCTGAACGGAAGGAAAATCTCTGTATCAGATACTGATAGTGTGGAAAAATCACTTCTTGTTACAGGCTTCGCTTATGACAGGGCCGAGAAAGCGGATTATTATGTAAGATTCTTCAGGGAATTCATGAAAATATCCCATGATGTGCGCAGGCTTGGGGCGGCTGCACTGGATATGTGCTGGCTCGCGGCTGGCCGCACAGACGGATACTGGGAATTCAACCTTAAACCGTGGGACGTAGCCGCTGGCTGGCTGATACTTGAGGAAGCCGGAGGCAGAACCTCTTCATTTGACGGACAGCCATGGCATACAGGCTGGAATCTGGGCAGACAGACACTCGCTACAAACAGCCTGATACATGATGAAATGCTACTGGAAATAAAAAAATATCTGTAATTTTTCTGACGCTGAGGCGTCAACCTGAACATTTATTATTTATTCGGTCTTTTGTCCGTTGTCCACCGCTACAACGGATCGTAAAGTTATAACAGGAATTTCCGGAGAAGCCAGAAATCTCATACGGGGTCCCCATGAACCGGTGCCTGAAGTAACATAAAATTCAGAACTGCCTATGGAATAATGTCCGTAAAAATACCGGTACACCATACGTACCGCCAGGTGAAACGGAAAAATCTGTCCACGGTGTGTATGTCCTGAAAGTCCGAGCATTATTCCCCTGTCAGCGAATTCCTTATAATAAACCGGTTCATGAGTCAGCAGTATTTCCGGAACACCAGGCTTTTTTCCTACGAAAGAGGCAGCCTCTTCCGCAGAAAATCTCTCCATTTTTACATCTCCTGTGCCGGTAAGCCTTATTCCGGATGGCAGGTCTTCAGAAGAATTGTGCAGCAGCGTCAGCCCGGAAAGTCCGAACAGTTCCATGGCCCTTTCCATGCCAAAATAATACTCGTGATTGCCAAGACTGGCATATACCCCTTCCCTTGCCCTGAATCCTGAGAAAAATCCATCTGCCTGGGATATATCAAAGCCCGGATCCAGAATATCGCCTGTTATAAGAATAAGGTCAGGATGCTGGGCGTTCACCCTTTCAATAACATTTCTGAAATCACGCATTTTGGCTGGGGAGTCCAGGTGCAGGTCTGAAAGATGAACCAGTTTATATCCGTCAAGCGCAGGTGGAAGCTTAGCAGATTTTATCTCTATATGGCGCAACGAAGGTGTACGGAAACCGCTGTAAAAAGCAGAAGCAAGGCACAGTACAGCCATGGCAGATGTAATGCCTGCCTGATATGCAGCCGGTACAGATACGCTGGCTTTTCTTAGAACAAAGAAAAGAACGGACATCAGTGCAAACACTGTTGATATAACAAGTATCCCACCAACCCAGGCAAATCCGGCAAATGCCACAAACTCACGGCCAGGAAAACTGAAATGCCTTAAACGCATTACGCCAAACGCAAGAATGCCGATGGCGGCAAATAAAAGCGGCAGCATCCTGCCAGCAGCACCATTCAACGAAAAAGCTTTTACAAACCATCTGCCAGCATACCAGTTAATTCCTGCGTATGCAGCCAGCATGAATGGAAATACCAGAAAAAAGAAATGATGTTTTATAATTCGCTCCAGACTTCGCGCATACTGTTTGAATGATTGCAGTTTATATGTACCTGCCCCCATGAGGAACTTTCCGGGCGGTTGTCATAGTACCAGCCACCGGCATCATCAGGAACAGGTGTTTCAGATGCCGTGGTAACATGACGTCTGGCTTCATGTGGTGTTCCAGGAAGCTCATTCTTTGGAATCTTCATAAGATATTTATGTTTAAGACAGTCAAGATTTCCCTGCGGATAGGCTCCATTGTCCGCCTTGTAAACTTCCAGAGCCCCACGCAGTGTGGCCAGTCCCCCTTTTGCATTTCCTTCCTTGGATTTGGCTATAAGGGTATTGAAGGCAGGTGCTGAGAGGAACCCAAGAACTGCAAGAATAAGTATTCCGACACACATCTCAAAAAATGTAAAACCGGAATGTCCCGATGTTTTCATATATTTATATTATACAAAAGTACTGTATTTATACTGGTAGCGTCACACCTTTTACATACTGTCCGGCTTTTGATAGAATGTTATCATGAGCCTCGGAAAAAGATTAAAATCATTCTTCAGCGTGCTGCTGAGAAAAAGATTCTGGTTCATAATAATACTGTCCCTGTCTGTATTCCTGTGGAAATACGGCCGCCCGGTTATTCTTTATACATGCTTTAACATTTCAGGCACTGTTTCAATTGAAAAAACAGGAAGAATAAACAGAAAGCGCGACAATATGCTGCTTATTATCGTGGCGAAGAACGAAAACGGCATTCCCATCGCCGAGACAAAGATATACAATCCTAAATTTCCGCAGCCTTACCGTATTACCTCGGAGAATATTTTTTACAAATCACTGACAACAAAAAACTATACTCTTGATTTCTTTTATAACAAACACGGGCAGATAAGCGAGCACCAGCACGATGATATGTTCGCAGTGGTAAAAGATACCGTACCTTTCTTCGCGAAAGGCATTGATGTGAAATTACGGACAGGAAAATAACCCCTGAATGGCAGCAGTATATGAATTCCTGAAAATACAGGCCGGATTTTCAGGAATTACAGAGATTCATGGCCTTTTCAAGGCCTTCATCAACACATATGCATATTGATTTCCATGCTTTTTCAAGCACTTCCGGCATTTTTTCCATTTCCTCTTCAGGGAAATTGCCTAAAACATAATCTTTGCCCTGTATATATGAAGGCCGTGGCCCTATACCTATGCGCAGGCGTGGAATGGCCGAAGAACCGAGACAGTTTATGACCGAACCCATGCCATTATGTGAACCGTTTGAGCCGTCACGACGCAGACGTGTTCTGCCAAAAGGCAGTGCCAGATCATCGTAAACAACAAGAATCTGCTGTGGAGGTATTTTGTAAAAAGCCGCAAGAGACTGCACGGCGCGTCCTGACAGATTCATATATGTCTGTGGCTTGAGAAAATATATTTTCTCACCGTTATGTTCCCACACTGCGTAAAGTCCGGTCTTCTGCCAGCTGCGCCAGGAATACTCAAGCCCTGTCCTGCCAGCAGCATAATCTCCGGCCATGAAACCGGCATTATGCCGTGTTTTCCTGTATTCTTCCCCTGGATTGCCCAAAAAAGCGACAAGGCGTATTGAATCTTTCTTCATAACGGTAATACGGCTTTTGAAATTTTCAGAAATGCAAAAGAACGGAAGCACATGGCTCCGTTCATAAAATATCAGTCCGGATAAATGAAAAATGAAACTCCGGCGGGAAACATATTTCCCGCCGGAATCATGACCGGATTATTATTTCTTGCTGTCAGCTTCTGCAGCTTCGGGCTTTGCACCGCCCTTGTCGGCTTCAGGCTCGGCGGCTGCTGCGGCCGGCGCAGGTATGTCAGCTGCAGCATCCTTGGCTACAGCCACGCTGACAACAATCATCTCAGGATCGTCAAGCAGAGCGATTTTGCTGTCAACCTTTACATCCTTCACGCGTATGGACTCGTTGATATTGAGTTTAGTGATGTCAATGCTGATATCGTGGGGTATATCTCTGGGCAGAGCTTCAACATCCAGTTTGCGGAGGTTGTGTTCAAGCAGTCCGCCCTGAATCTTAACACCAGGGGCATCGCCCATGAGAACAACAGGAATCTTGACAATGACTTTCTTGTTCACATCAATTCTCTGAAGATCCACATGCCAGAAATTATTCTTTACTGGATGGCGCTGAATGGCTTTGATTATGACGGTATCTTCCTTATCACCGTATTTCAAATCTATTACGACGTTGGCGTCTTTCTTATACGCAGCCGTTATGGCTTTCTCGTCAACGGCGATGCTGACCGGCTCTTTGTTCATGCCGTACACAACAGCCGGGACCTTTCCCGCCGCTCTGTAAGCGCTCAATGTTCCGCGCACTCCGGCTTTTTCTCTGAGTTCAGCTGAAATTATAGTCTGTTCCATAGTAAGTACTTTCTCCTGCTAATTATCCGTTAACCAATCATGCGAAAAGTTCGCTTATGGATTCACCCATGTGATTGCGCTTAATGGCTTCCGCCAGCAGCTCCGCTACGGACACTATCTTTATTTTAGCACTTTTTGAAGCGTTTATGGGAATTGTATCCGTAAAAACAGCTTCCTCAATGGGTGATTTATCGATTTTTTCTATGGCATCCCGCGAAAGCACACCGTGAGAGGCCGCCACGATTATACGTCTGGCGCCGTTCGCGTGTATTGCATTGGCAGCAGCAATCAGGGTGCCTGCCGTATCCACAATATCATCAAGAATGAAGCATGTTTTGCCTTCAACATCACCGATAATGTGATAAACAACAGCTTCATTTGGATGCGGGCGCCTCTTATCTATAATCACAAGCCCGGCATTAAGACGCTGCGCTATGGAACGGGCCCGTTCCACACTGCCCACATCAGGCGACACAACAACAAGATCCTCAAAATGCTGCTGCTTCACATAATCCAGGATCACGGGACGCGCATAAAGATGATCCAGAGGAATATCGAAGAACCCCTGAATCTGCGCCGCATGAAGATCTATGGTTATTATACGGTCTGCGCCGGCTTTTGTAAGCAGATTCGCCACCAGTTTGGCGGTAATGGCCACGCGCGGAAGCGGCTTGCGGTCCTGTCTGGCATAGCCGTAATAAGGAATAACAAGGTTTATCTTGCCGGATGAAGCCCTGCGGAGAGCATCCATCATGATGAGCAGTTCCATGAGATTGTCATTCACGGGTGGACAGGTGGGCTGTATTATATAACAGTCAGAGTCACGCACACTATCCAGGATATGAACATCTATCTCGCCGTCTGCGAAATGCGTTATACGGGCCCTGGACAGAGGAACTCCCAGACAGTCACTTATTTTTTCCGCAAGTTCCGGATTGGAGTTTCCTGTAAATAGTTTAAGATCATGCCGCTGAAATTTCATATTTCCGCCTTGTTTTTTATCTTAACTTCCTGATTTGACTTTTACGGCTGTACTTCAGATTCAGACAGTTTCCGTACCAGTATTTTCTGCTGTGCTGGCAGCTCCGGACGGCTGTTTTTTATCCGTCGCACTATCAGATCTGACGGGACGGATAATTTTTCTTGTTATTACAACCTGTCTTGCACGGGCAATTCCCATTGTGCCTGCGGGAACTTTCTTTGTTATGGTGGAGCCGGCGGCTGTATATCCGCCTGCCTCAACTTCTACCGGCGCAACAAGATTTGTGTTAGAACCTATGAAAGCTCCGTCTCCCAATACGGTTTTATGTTTATTAACCCCGTCGTAATTACATGTTATTGTTCCGGCGCCAATATTTACTTTCTCACCCGTAACCGTATCACCCAGATAGCTGTGATGGTGCATTTTGGATCCACGGCCTATTACTGATTTTTTGACCTCGGCGAAATTGCCTACCTGCGCATATTCGCATATTTCAGAAAACGGACGCAGGTGTGCCATAGGCCCTATTACAGCGAAGGAATGTACATGACTTTTTTCAAGAATACACGAATATTTCACTTCGGCATTATCGTCTATGATACAGTCTTCTATTATTCCGCCAGGCCCTATGGCGCAGTGAGCGCCTATTATGGTGTCACCACGAAGGAAAACACCGGGATAAATAACCGTGTCGCGGCCTATACGTACTTCCTCATCTATATATGTATTGGCCGGATCAACGATTGTAACGCCTTCGCGCATAAGTTCCGTATTTTTACGGTCAAGAAGCAGCCTGTACGCTGCTGCAAGGCCATCACGGGAATTTATGCCGGTTATCTCGGTATTGTCCTCTATTTTGAAAGCAGTTGCCTTACCGCCTGCGGCAATGATATTCTCTATTGCGTCTGTAAGGTAAAATTCCCCTTTTGAACCTTTCGGTTCAAGGGCTGAAACCGCTTTCTCAAGCGCCTTTGTACGGAAAAAATATGTACCTGAATTTATTTCTTTTATTGCAAGTATATCTTCAGGCGCACCGTCTGCTTCCACTATGGCTTCAAGCTGGCCGTCCATACCGCGCTTTATGCGGCCGTATGCCGCCGGCTCAGGCAGTTCCGCAGTCATGACAGTACAGTCAGAACCGCTTTCCTTAAAAAATTTATACATTTCCGCGATTGTTGACGGCCTGAAAAGCGGGGCGTCACCACATAATACCGCCACACAATCATGTTTCATTATTTCCGGCAGGGCTTCCTGAACAGCGCGGCCACTGCCCTTAAGCAGCTGCTGGCGGACAAAAACAGGTTCTGGTACCAGCCCCCCCTTTCTGAGTACGGCCTCAACCAGGTCACCGCCGTGGCCTGTAACAACAATAATACTTTCAGGCTTTAATTGTGAAAGCTTACGGACAACATGTTCCACAAGGGAACGGCTGCCTAATTTATGCAGGACCTTGGGAAGATCCGATTTCATTCTGGTTCCCATGCCTGCGGCAAGAACGACTGCGGAGAATTTCATGTCAGCCATAATACTAACATTTTACAAAAAAAAGCCGCGAAGACGGCTACAGCTTATATTCTGCCACACGCTACAGCAAACCGGCAGTTTCTGCATCTGTCCTCATCTTCGGCCGGACTGAATGGTATATCGGGATTCAGTATTTCTTCTATCAGCATATTTATAGCTGAGGACAACCCGCTCATCGCAAGGTCTGTAGTCTGTGCCGGAGCAGATTTTACGCCGTTTTTATGTTTTTCCTTAAGTTTCTTTTCAAGCTGTCCGAACAGTCTTTTTTCTTTTACGGGAGTGGTTCCCAGAAACATAAGAGCCGCATCAGCCATAGGAGAGTTTTCCTCACCGTATTCAATACCGTATTTGTGCATATATGCCTGCAGATAGAAAGGAAGCTGCACTGACTTAAGTGTTTTTCTCCATTCACCGCGGTTTGCAGGATCAAATTTAAGAAGATCCGGGACATCCGCCTCCGTTCCCGTTTTATAGTCTACAATAAATATTTTTCCGTCACGGCGGTCAATACGGTCTGCGTACCCGGCCATTCTGACATAACCGTGGTCTTTATATCTCACAGGCAATTCCAGTTTTGTTTCCAGTTTAAGTATTTCGGTATTCCCGGCTATTGTCCTGTGATAATCAAGTATACCAGGGAACCTGAGGAAAAGCTGGCGCTTGAAAATATATGGAAAACCGGATCCGGTACTGCCAAATCTGCTGTTCAGTATTTCCTCTGCAATTATTTTCATTCTGTCCAGATCGGAATCATATATTTCCAGCGGTCCGTTCTGTTTTTCCGAAAAGAATTTTTCAAGCACTGTATGTACCATGCTGCCAATGTCAGATTGTTCAAGCACACGGGATAATCTTTCACCTTCCTTCAGCCGCAGAACATATGAATAGAAAAAATTCAGGCCACAGTGCAGATATGTATCAACAGATGAAGGAGAAAATACGAACTTCTCAAGTTTTTTTATTATTCCGGCTGTCTTCTGTACCTCTCCGGCATGAGACAGTTCAAAGGAAGGTGTAAAAAAAGCCGGCTCCTCCACAACCTTTTCGTGTTTCTGCTGCTTAAGCCAGATAAGTTTTTCAATAAAAGGGCTTTTTTCCTTTTCTGCAGCATCACGATAAAAAATATTTACATTTCTGGCTCCGGAAATGAGACTTTCAAAATGATAACGCGATTCAGCTTCCCTGTCACGCCTGGTGGCAAGACCTATCTGTTTTCTCAGAAAATCGGAGATTATTTTTGCCTTTCTGCCGGAAGGAGGAAGAACATCTGCATTAGCATCAAGAAAATATACCGTATCAAAATTTATGCTTCTCGTTTCTATGGGACCGAGTATCTGAATACCTTTTACAGGTGTACCACTGAAAGGATAACCGCTTTTTGAAAGCGCAAGGCCGAAAAAGCGGAAATATGAGGGTGTGTCATTAAATTTCTCTGAAGCAAGGCCTGAATTTTCAAGCTCTTCCATAAGTGAAAACAGTGCGGCCTGAAATTCACTCCAGTAAGGATGCCTTGAGGCTGTGCTGTTCTCCGCTATATGAGTGAATACTGCCCGCAGACTGCGGCAGAAATATGCCAGATTATCAATATGCTCAAAAGGCCTGACGCAGATCTCATAAATACTCCTGAGATGATCTTCCGCGGATTCCGTGGACAGCTGCGGCACAGTTATTCCGGACGGTTCACATGGATTGAAAGAACGCCGCAGGCTTCCTGCCAGATTCCTTTCCAGCGCCTGAATAACAATCCTGCCATTTTCCGCTGTACCACTGCAGGAGAGATTTTTTATATACGGATGCTTCAGGAAACCAAGATAAGAAAACACATCATATCCGTCTTCAGGCTTCATTACAAAAAGCGCCGATAATGCTGTATAAAGCGAATATACCGGTGATACCGCTATGGGACAGGCCATTGACACATTGCATACCGTATTTTCCGGCAGACAGTTCAGAAGAAGAGGAAAAAGTGTATGTGTATCCGGCAGAACTATAACCGTTTTTTCCGCATCCGGCTGCAATGACGGGACAGAGGAATCCAGAAGCGAAGCAAGCCGGTATATTTCTCCGTGCATATCTGCAGCCCGGTAAAAATTAATTTCCCCCTCAGGCTCCCTGACATATACATCCTCTGGTCTTATCCCGCTTAAATATCTGGTCAGCAGCGGATTCTTTATAAAGAAAAACTCCGCTCCCGCTTTATCCAGACATTCAGATATTTTCTGCTCTGCTTTTGTCATGCGGAGAAAACCGGCAACGAAAATTCTGTGGTAATGCCGCTTTATATATTCCGGATTCAGAAATCCGGCAGTCCATGCCATCTGCCCGGCGGCGGTAACAAATCCTTCCATGTCCGCAGATTCGTAAAACTGTCTGTAAAGCGCACTGAAATTTTTTATTTTTTCTGTGAATCCGTCATGGATATTTTCATTACTGTCCGTGGCTCCGGAGGCACTTTCCGTTATATCTGCAGCGAACTCACGGAGCAGTTCCTCACGGAACATTCCGTCATATGCGGCAATCTGGTCCGGTGTAATAAGTTCTTTTTTCAGTTCCTCCATTTCTTCTGAAAGCGAAAGGGCCATAGGAAGCAGAAAATCCATCCCGGCGCTGTCCCCGCCAATGTTAAGAACACGGCAGAAACTGTTTTTAAGCTGCTGCAGGAGAATATGCAGTATATCAAAACTGCCGGCATTACGCCGCGCAGGCCCTTCCGCCGCATAAACAGCTGAAACAAAACCATCAATAGCATACATGGCTGGCGCGGCCATGGCACCGCCTTTTTTCTCAGCAAGTTTTCTCCGCAGAAAATAAACAGGGCGTATACCGGGGAAGATAACAAGACAGTCCTTTAGTTTCTCCCCTTCACCAATCAGGCGGTCTGCAAGTATTTCAATAAGATCATCAGCCGGTTCAACAAGATTCAGATTCATCGTTAAATTATTTTATTCCCGCATACCGCACAGTCAGGCGGAAAATATTTACAGATTAAGCAGTCTTTCGGCATTCCTGTAAAAGATCTTTTCCCTGCTTTCCCCAGACAGTTCAGGAAAACTCTCCAGAAGCGCAGCCATATATTCTGCCCGCGCCCATGGACAATCCGTGCCAAAAAGAAATTTTTCCATATCATGCGAGGCGAAAATCTCTCTGCGCAGGGCTTCTGGAATCTCATTTACGAATGAGGTATCAAACCATATATCGCGGCCACAGAGAAGTTCGCGCACCTCGCGGTATCTTTTCCAGCCTCCCATGTGCGCGGCAATAATCCTCAATTCAGGAAAATTTTCCATCACGGTAACGAATTTATCAGCGGAAGCGTTCATGCTCTCAGGAAAAGCTATATCATATCCCGCATGAAAAATCACGGTAAAATTCATGTCTGAAAGCGCTTCATAAACTGGAAACACCCTTCTGTCATCAACAGAAAAATCCTGATACATCGGATGAAGTTTTATTCCTTTTATTCCGGCAGACCTGAATTCCTCAAGTTCCTGTTCAAAATTTTCAGAAAAAGGATGAACCGAGCCGAAAGGAATAAGCCTTTCCGAAGAGAATGACCTGATCCATTTGAGAATTGATGGCGCCTGCTTAGGCTTTGTTGCTATTGGAAGCACAAAAGAAACACTGACACCTCCGCGGTCCATGGCTTCAAGAAGACCGGAAGCTGTTCCGTCAGTCGCAGGTTCAACATCCCTGTTCACTGCGCAGAGCCCGGCCATGGCTTTTGGTGCCAGGGCATCCGGATAGGCATGTGTGTGCACATCAATTATTTTCATGCGGAATTATCACTGCGCAAGTATCTCTTCGCGGGTTATGGAATATTTACCATCCAGCCAGTCTGTTATCTCACGCGCCGCCGCCGCTGTGTCATTGGTATGGCTTCCGCGGAATTCAGAATAATCCCGTTTAAGTTCCATACGGCGCTCCGGAGTAATTGCCGCAAGCCCCTTGTCGGCAAACAGTTCCAGGTCGCGTTCCAGCAGGTCCGCCATCTCCCGGCAGGTAACCGCCCCGGCAGCACGGTGAAATGCCTGCACAGGGTTGTATTGCGGGCCGCGCTTATAGCTTTCCGCAAGCGTAGCAAGAACTATCTTGGAAAGAGCGGCCTGATTCATTGGGTTCGCTATATGCGCCTCAATTACGGCGCCCATTCCGGCAGGCCGTCCGGTAAATGCACGCAGGTGCAGGAAGGGACTCATGCGCGGCCCATCGTTGACAGGATAATTATCCCATATCACCGGCCTGCGGCCCAGCCTTAACGAGACACTCTGCAGATACTCCTCAGTAAAAGACCTGGAACATACAAGGTCACCGGTCCAGAAAATGCTTATTTTCTTATCCAGTTCCGCATTCAGCCTTGAAAAATAATCATCCGGCATTTTTCCATACAGTTTTTCAAGTACCGGATCATCCGAATAATATGTCGGACAGAAAATTATCTTCTTTACCCTGGTATTGGCAGCCGTAAAATTAAGTATCTCAATCTGCTTAGTGGCAAGGCTGTTCACATCGCCTTTCATATCATCCATAAGAATACAGAGAATGTCAGGTTTTATTCTGTCAAAAGCCTGAAGCCTGTGCAGCAGGACGCTTTTTGTCTCTGAATCAAAAGGTGAAAGATAAATTTCATAAGGACTGAAACCTATACCAAATTCACGTCCCTCTTTACGCAGTTCAAGAGAAAGTTTTGTAAGTTTTTTCTCCAGCCCTTCAGGCAGCGGGTCACGCCATCTGCGGCGCATATAGGCATCCGCTTTCGGCGCATAAATATAAGTGGAAAAGCCATAGCGGCGCATGAACGGGATATATCCTGAACGTTCACCCCATGTCCATGGCCTGCCGTAAAAACCTTCAATTATGCCCAGTTTTGTATTCATAAGAAAATAATGCCATATCGTTAAGTTATTTTACAAATAATCTATCTGACAATTTCGCTTATTTTTTCAGAGACCTCATCCAGTTTTTTCTGTTCCAAATCAGTAAGTTTCCGCGTATTGCCGGTTTTAAGGTTCTCCTCAATTCTGCTGACCAGTCTGGCATTATATGAACGCTCGCCAACCCAGCCAAGGCTGCTGCCGGCTATCTGCTCAAAAGTAACATCCTTAGCCTCGGCAATGCGCCATGCCCAGTACCTGGCATCAATTTCAAATACAGGCAGGCTTAATTCAGTAATTTTCCTGTTTTTCAGAAACCTGTTTTCAGAAGCAGGTTTCTCCCTGCCGCCGTTAAGAAATAGTGATATTTTATGATTGCTTTCTTCAAGCCTGTCCCATTCCTCAGGCGTTACAGTAACAGTACTGCCGGCTTTAACATATTTTTCCGTAAGGTCTACCACTGCCTTATTCTCCTGGTCAGAACCTAACCAGTTTTTATAAGAAGATTTTAATTCCTCAAGACTTGTTCTTTGATACTTTATCTTAAGAACAAGTTCCCTGGCTCTTATATCTCTCACAGGTAACTGTAAAATATCAATTTCCGCATCTGTATCTGACACCGGCTTTTCTGCCTGACCGGATCCTGCGGGCACTCCCGGACTGATTCTGTTTTCAGCAGTGTGCTCTTTCTTTTCCCTGTTTACGGAAATCTCCTCACCTTTTCTGCCAGGTCTATTATCCGTGCTTACGCCGGCATACAGAGGCACAGCCACAAACAAAGCGCATAAGACAAAAAAACAATGTTTCATATCCGTATGTTAATAAAAATATTCAGATAAAGCAAATAAATAAAGACAGTTATATAGAAGACAACTTGCTTTTAAGTACTAAATAAGCTGGCTTTTATATATAATATAGACGGTAATATCAGGGCAGTTAACAGACTTGTCATGGAGCATTTAACAGAAATGATAAAAAAAATTTCATCTATCCTTCTTACGGCACTTTTTTCTTTTATATCCGCATTTCCATTATCCGCTGAGCAGCTTCCGATTGAGCTTGAAACTCCGGAAAAGCCTGTTTATTATCAGAATATATACGACCCTGATAATTGGGACCAGCTGGTAATCTACTCAAAAACCCAGCCTGGCATATACTCGCTCGCATTAGAAAAAAACACTGACAGTAATGCCTTCAATGCGAAATACGGCGTAAATGATTTTATAGCAAAAGTGCAGTACGATGTATCATTCAACGGAGGGCAGTGGCAGTATAAAACCTCATGGGACAGAAACGAGGGTGATTTTGGCATATATGACAAGCCTCAGGCTTTTGATATTCCAAACAGTATTATTGCCGCACATACATTTTACGAAAGTTATTATGAACCTCTGCAGGAAAAAATGAAAGATATTCCCGGTTTTATATTCAAGGAAAAAAACGGAAGCAGCCATTTCAACCTGAAAGACAATACCATCGCCATACGGTGCCGCTACATAATAGGCTGGCAGGACCGCGAAGATGAATGGCACTATCTTACCGGCCCATGGAGCGAAACAGGGCACATAGGCAGGGACGCTGACCCCTTCAGCCTGCCTGAATTTGAAGGAGAACTGCCTCCCCCCATGATTTCCTCGCTGCGTTTTGTTGACAGTGATGTAAGTTATATGCTGGAAAGTGACCCCAAAACCTATGACATAATGCTGCTTTCTTATTTTGACAAGGGGGTAAAAATGGGTGAGCAGGAGGTACAATACCGCAAAAACGGAGGCGAATGGCATGAGGCCGGCATAGGTAATCCTGACTGGATTTTTGATGGCCGCCGCTCATTTACCGCTGAAGGGCTTTTTGACGGAGACACACTCGATGTGCGGGTAAGATATTCCTATTATACAGGCGATGAGGAAAAATTCACCAGCTGGTCTGAAATAACAACAGGTGAGGCAGGCCCTGTTTCCGAAGAAGAAGCCGTGCAGGAAGGGGCTGATGGCGGAGATGTAACTGCCGCGAAAGTCAGGACCGCGAATAAATGCCTGTTTGGTTTCACGCTGTGCTGCATGATGTGGCACGGCATTTCAGCCTGCGTATGGATAATAGCGGCTCTGTTACTGCTGATTGTTCTTTATGCCTTGATAAAATCCGCCACAAGAAAAAACAATGAGTGATTATTCGCGCTGAAGACAGATAAGCACAAAAACAGAGACCGGTAAAAAATACCGGTCTTTGTTTTTGTTCCGCTCTAATTCTTTTCTTTTCCTGGCAGAAGAATATCCATCGCAAGGGATATTAAAAACACTATGGCTACGCAGTTGTTCTGCAGACTGTCAGCCCATATTTCCGGAAGCATTGAGAACATTCCCTGCACACCGGTAAAGCCCATGCCTACAGAAAGCGAAAGAGCGATTATAAGCGTATTTCGCTCCGTAAAACCGCATTTTCTCATCATGTAAATGCCGGAAATAACTATCTGTCCGAACATTATTATCGTACAGCCGCCAAGAACAGCATCAGGCAGGGTTGCCAGCAATGCGCCTACCGGAGGGAAAAGCCCGGCGGCAACCATTACCGCAGCCCCCGTGGCTATTGTAAAACGGTTTATTACCTTTGTCATAGCCACAAGCCCTATATTCTGACTGTATGACGTTATTGAAATACAGCCAAAAATTCCGGCGAGAGAACTGCAGAATCCGTCGCATACAAGACTGCCGGATATTTCCTTATGCGAAGGGCTGCGGTCAAGGGCCATATTGCATAATGCGCTGGTATCGCCTATGGTTTCAGCTGCTGAAACAAGATATACAAGCAGTATTCCCAGAACAGCATCCAGGCGGAATTCAGGAATAACAGGCATTATATGAGGCAGGGACAGGACAGATATTCCATGCAGGGCGGAAAAGTCAACCTTTCCCATGGCAAGAGCGGCAATATATCCTATTGCAAGTGAAATAAGCACGGCAAGGCGTTTTATGAATCCTTTGGAAAAAACATCTATCAGAATCAGGGACATAAGCGTTATAGCGCCAAGCGCCATGTTTTTAGCAGATGCAAAATCCGCAGAACCCAGGCCACCGGCAAAACTGGCGGCACCGACAGGCAGAAGCGATAAACCTATAGACGTTACTACACAGGCCGCGACTACAGGAGAAATGTATTTAAGCCAGTATCCTGCGAACAGGCCTAACAGGCCTTCCAGAATGCCGCCTGCTATCACGCCGCCTATAACCGCACCGTATCCGTATTTTGACGCTATATACCCGTTCACGGCCACAAAAGTAAAACTTGTACCCATAACTATTGGCAAACCGGACCCGGCTCTCCAGAGCGGGTACAGCTGCACAAGAGTTCCTATTCCGGCTATTATCATGCAGTTCTGAATAAGAATGGCTTTTAAAGACGGTGAAATCCCTGCCATGCCGGCCACAAGAATTATCGGCACAATATTTGATACAAGCATGGCGAGAACATGCTGCATTCCAAACGGCAATGCCTGCCCCAGCGGAACAAAGCCTTCCAGTTTATATATATTTTGTATGTTTGCGCTATCTTTATAACCGCCTTTAAGAAATTCTGTTATCCGCATGATATTATCCTGATAATATTGTCCGAAAATTTACTCTGTGTATTCGTATACAATATAAAAATCACATAAACCCTTAAAATCACCTTTGGGACTGTAACCTGAAATATTCAAAGCCTGGTAATTCATGTTTCTCCCTGAAAAATCCGGATATTCGCATATATGACAGTTCAAAATAAAAAGGGCGGGCCCGGTTTTTCCTATGCGGCTGATTTATGACAAAAAAACACCCGCCGTTTTTTTAAACAGCGGGTATTTTTTCCACAGTATAATAACTGCCTTTTCCAAATTCCGCCAGGCGTAATTACATCAGCGGATTTGAAACTACTCCGTCGGCAAGCTTGGGTTCAAACCAGGTGGACTTGGGAGGCATAATCTTGTTGGCGTCCGCCACGAGGATAAGCTCCTCTATGGAAGTCGGGAACAGCGCGAATGCTACTGCCATTTCGCCTGAATTTACACGTTTCTCAAGCTCTCCGAGGCCGCGTATGCCGCCTACGAAGTCTATGCGGTGATCCTTGCGAAGATCCTTTATTCCGAGAATCTTGTCAATCACGAGGTCGGAAAGAACGCTCACGTCCAATGCGGCAACAGGGTCAACTTTTGCATCAGGTGTAGGCACTATCGGGGTCAGCTTGTACCATTTGCCGCCCAGGTACATCGCAAACTCGCGGCGGGCCTTTGGCTTGGCACAGTTTTTGCAGGCAGCATCCTCAACCTTGAATGATTTCTTTATTTCAGCCATGAAAGCATCAGGCGTAAGGCCGTTAAGGTCGCGGACAACCCTGTTGTAATCCCATATCTTCATCTCATTGACCGGGAAAGCCACGGCAAGATATGTATTGTAGGATTCGTCGCCCTTGTGCTCCGCTCCGCGTTTTTCAATCATCCATTTCTTCACGCGGCTGGCGGCAGCGCTGCGGTGATGCCCGTCGGCAATGTACACAGCAGGCTGTTTCTCAAACTCTTCCTGAATGACTTTTATATCATTGTCGTCAGAAATTGTCCAGAGGGTGTGAATCACTCCGCCCTGGCCTTCGGCAGAAAATTCCGGCTTGTTCTGTACGGTTTTCTTTATTATAGCGTCAACGGCAGGAATCTGCTTATAGGCAATAAGTCCGGGACCGGTCTGGGCTTCCACGAACTTGATCTGATTCACACGGTCATCTTCCTTGTCAACACGGGTGAACTCATGCTTGCGTATGCGGTTAGCATCGTAATCCTCAACGCATGCGCCTACTACGAGGCCGGTCTGAACGTGATCGCCCATTTTGAGACGGTACACATAGAACATCTTTTTTGTGTCCCTTATGAGCAGGCCTTCCTTTAACATTCTGCGGAAATTCTCTCCGGCTTTCTTGTAAACTTCCTCGCTGTAAACATTCGTGCCTTCTGGGAGGTCAATTTCTGCCTTGGAAACATGCAGGAAGCTGTTAGGCTTCCCTTTTGCCATTTCCCTGGCCTCCTCGGAATTGAGAACGTCGTAAGGAGGAGCTATGACTTCCTGCGCCTTTCCTGGAGCAGGACGTATGCCGTAAATAGGTGTGAAAAGAGGTAATTTTGCCATTTATTTATTATCCTTGAAATTTATATTAAATCTGAAAAACCCGGCTCCCGCCAAAAGGCAGGCACCGGGTTTATGATAAAAGCAGATTAATAGCTGCCTTTTACTGCGTTTCTCTTATTGCCGTCTATGAGGAAGTCTGCGATCTGCTCGGCTGCCTGCTGGGCAACCCTTATCTGCGCATCCTTTGTGGAAGCGGCGATATGCGGTGTGCATATTATGTTCTCATTTCCGAAGAAAGGATGTTCCTTGGCAGGCTCATTGGCGTACACGTCGCAGGCAAGGCCCGCAATCTGCCCGCTGGCAATTCCGTCAAGAATATCCTGCTCGTTCATAATCGCGCCGCGTGAGCAGTTGATAAGGCGTATGCCTTTTTTCATCCTGGCAATGGCTTCCTTGTTCACCATGCCTTTTGTCTCCGGCGTAAGTATTGTGTGATATGTAACAAAGTCGGATTTCGCATAAAGCTCGTCCATGGTTACTTTCTTAATGTTCAGTTTTGCCGCAACTTCGTCAGAAAGGAACGGATCAAAGCCGAGGACTGTCATGTGATGGCCATGGGCCATGTCGGCGAAAATCTTGCCGATATTGCCGCAGCCTACAATTCCGACGGTCTTGCCGCATATTTCAACACCTTTGAATTTGCTCTTTTCCCATTTCCCGGCATGTGTTGATGTGTTTGCCTGCGGAATCTGGCGGGCAAGAGCCATCATAAGAGCAAAAGCATGCTCGGCGGCAGACTGTGAATTGCCGGTAGGAGTATTCATCACGACAATCTTGTTCTCTTTTGCGGCGGCAACGTCAATGTTGTCATAGCCAGCTCCGGCGCGGACTGCAACCTTCATATTTTTGGCTTCTTTGAGAATGTCTGCGGTAAGCGTTGTGGCGGAGCGCACTACAATGGCGTCATATTCGCCAATGCAGGCTTTCAGTTCTTCCGGGGTCATTCCGGTTTTAACAACCGGCTCAAGACCTCTTTCCTTGAGAATGGTCTCACATATCTTGTCTGATTTGTCAGCAATTAAAACTTTGAATGCCATTTTTTATTTTCTCCTTATTTTGTATATTCGGCCTTTACCTGCTCATAGCCCCAGTCAAGCCAGTGTGTGAGCGCTTCAATATCCGAGGTTTCAACCGTTGCACCGCACCATACGCGGATTCCGGTGGGAGCATCCTTATAGGAATTAATGTCATTGGCAACGCCTTCCTTGGCAAGAAGGGCTGTAATCTTCTTGGCAGCCTTTGCCTGCTCTTCCTTGTCAAGAGCGGTAAACCATGGAGCAACTATCTTAAAGCACACTGATGTATTGGAGCGGATTTCTTTGCTTTCCGCAAGGAAGTCTATCCATTCTGTTTTCTCAACCCATTTCTCAAAAGCGGCAAGATTCGCCTGGCTTCTCTTTATAAGACCCTGCAGGCCGCCAACGGATTTTGCCCAGTTCAGCGCATCGATGGCATCTTCTATGCAGAGCATTGAAGGCGTGTTGATTGTGCTGTATTCAAGTTCGCCCGGTTTAAGTTTCTTGAGCTCGGCAAGGCGGAATATTTTTGGCATCGGCCACGGAATCTGTGGCACGCGCTCTTCCATGCGGGCAACAGCCTTCGGGGAAAGAATAATAACACCGTGAGCTGCTTCACCGCCTAAAACCTTCTGCCATGAGAAGGTAAGAATATCAATCTTGGTAAAATCTATATCCATTGCGAAAACACCGCTGGTGGCATCGCAGATGGCAAGACCTTTGTGATCGGCCGGCAGCCAGTCGAGGTTAGGTACCTTTACACCGCTGGTTGTTCCATTCCAGGTAAAAACGATATCGTGATCGGGGTCCGCCTGCCTGAAATCCGGCAGTTTGCCATAGTCGGCGGTGAAATCCCTTACATTCTCAAGTTTGAGATATTTCTTTATATCCTTAATCCAGCCTTTGCTGAATGATTCCCAGCCGAAAACATCTACGGGCCTGGGGCCGAGTGTTGACCAGAGGGCGCACTCGACGGCGCCAGTATCGGAGCCGGCAACCACACCTATGCGGTATCCTTCCGGCAGCTGTAAAATCTCTTTCATCAGGTCAGAGCAAAGCTGAATACGGGCTTTTCCCTCTTTTGAACGATGGGAACGGCCCACCAGAGCATTTTTAAGCGCCTCAACTGTCCAGCCGGGGCGTTTCGCGCAGGGACCGGAAGAGAAATTGGGGCATTTAGTTCTAATTGTCGGTTTTTCCATTTTGTCTTTTCTCCTGAATATTATAACTGCTAAATCGTTAAGGCAATGCTGCCTATAGGAATTAAAACATTTTGCAAAAGGAAATTCAAGAGAGATGAATCAGTATTGACATGGTTATTTCTTACCGTTGTTTATTCCAGACAAATAATACGGCAAAAAATACAGCCCGTAAAAACGGGCCGTACAGACAGTTTTTTCAGAAAACGGACAATAAAACTGAAAAAATCAGACAGAAAAATTACTGCTGGCGCTGAAAAAGTTCCATGGCCATTTCTGTTTTGCTTACACCGTCCTCAAAACCACGGCCACGCAGGAAATTAAGAAGATCAGTAGCGCGCATATCTATATTGTTCCATATCAGACTGCCGCCTGCCTGGGAATTTTCAGCCACTTTGGCCAGCAGGGCTGATGCCACTCCGGAGGCGCGCCACTGACTGTTTACCCACAGCTGATGAATCTCGCCTGTCGGCTGGCTGAAAATAACAACTCCTGCCACCTCACCCACAATTCTGGCCACATAAACTGTATAGGCATCTGGCATATGATAGAATGTCTCCCATGCGTTAAGCCAGCAGGGCTTGAGCGCATTGTCATTAATCATCATAGTGCGCAGTTCACTCCATTCCTCGCGTTTTGCCTCATCTATCTGCGTGGACTGCCGTACAACGGAAAGCGGACGACCATAAAGACGCATGGTAACAAATCTTCTTGTTTCCTCAAACCCCAGATTACGGTAAAGTGAACGGCTTTTTTCATTTTCCGCCGCTACATCGAGCATATACTGCCTGAATCCGAATTTCTTCAGATGCTCCTTTACACGTATCAGCAGTTCCCTTGAAAGAGGTGTAGGCCGGTATTCAGCTACTATTCCAGTGCTTATATCATAGGCCGTCTGTTTTCTGTCCCATATTCCTACGGAATTCAGAATAAATGCGACCATTCTGTCGCCTTCCATGGCGCACAGGCTGGCGCGGTAGTCAACACCGCGCATTGTATTCATGCGCATCATGGCTTCCGGAGGAAAAGAGGAAGCCGGAGCGTGATGCGACATTATCTCGATAAAACATCTGTGCAGCGCGCCTATGGGTAACTT
>CACZRG010000080.1 GCA_902783485.1 uncultured Elusimicrobium sp. | reverse complement strand
CGCCTTGAACCAGCCCCAGAAATAATATGAAGGCAACAGAGAAAGCATCAGGATAAACGGAACGATATAAGAACGCCCCTTTACGATAACAGTAAGAAATACTGCGGCACCGGATACTATAACAGCGGTAATGAAGAACCACGCAAGCCTCCACTGAAGTATCTCTCCTGAAGCAACATAAAGTCCGGAATCACCCTGCAGGGCCTTGAATTCAGAAAGGACCCTGCAGTCAAACCATATTACAGCGGCTATTGCGGCAGCTCTTACAGTCCATAAAATAATCCTGCCGGGAACAGTGTCAATAAACGAATTGCTGATTCCTGCCTGTATTGCCAGTTCTTTTCTCTCGTCATCACGTCCTTCTTCTCCTGTGTAATGTAGTTCCCACAAGCCACGGCCTCTGGCTATATTGACAATAACACCAGGCAGCAGGCCGAGAAATATTCCGGAAGATACAAAACGCATACTTACATCGGTACAGTTATGCGCCAGCATACCTAAAAATGCGGTAAGATAACCTAAAATATCATAAGCCTCACCGGGAATTTTCTCCCCAGGCTTTAAATAATCAGTTTTGGAAGCAAGAGCCTTCAGACCAACAACCGTAACAAAAACTATAAGCCAGAAATATATTCCTGCACCCAGAATACCATTATCCATGAACTGTTCAAGATGTTCCTGCTCTGCATGGTCTGTTTCGGTATTGTGACGTCCCTCAATATGAAATATTATCGGACGGCGGTATGCAGGATAAATAACCTTGAAGCAGCCAACACCCACGCCCATGAGAGGGTGTGTTTCCGCCATTTCCCAGGTAGACAACCATGTGGCAACGCGGAAACTTACTGATGAAGGCCGCAGATAACTGTAAACAAGCACTGCGGAAAAAGCCAGAACAGGGATAACAGCCGCTATACCCAGAAATTTTATACGGCTTATTTTAAGACGTTCACGCAGGAAATAGTAACCATAGAATACGGAGAAAATAAAACAGGTTACGGCAAATCCGAGCCATGCTCCCTTTGTCTCTGTGGCATACATACAGAGCAGATCCAGAAATATAAGCGGAACAAGCAGTATATTCTTACTCTTAAGGAACTGCGCTACAGCTATAGGAAGAATAAGAACAAGGAAATTTCCAAAGAAATTGGGATTTCCGTATGTGGAAAACACGCGTTTGCCGAAGGCCCAGCGCCACAGGAACGGATCAAGACCTGGCCCCATATCCTTTTCAGGGAAGAAACGCGTATCAAGAAACTGAACAAGACCGTAAATGATGGAAATTGAGCCTGTAATAAGCAGAATCTTTGTAAGCCTGTCTATATCCTTTTTTGAGAACTCACGTATGACAACAATCGGCACTGCCATATAAAGGATATATCTTACAAGATCATCAACACTCGGTCCATGATAAGGAACATGAATAAATGAAAGCAGCACGCAGGCAAGATAGGCGAGGAAAGGTGCCAGCATAAGGAAATCCGCCCTGCTGAAAGCTTTTTTTCCTTCAAGAACAAGCAGCGAGAACCATAGACCAAGCATTGTAAACCCACCCATCTGCAGCAGTGTTATCTTAACCTGTGCAGAATCATAGGTGCGCAGATAAAACATATCGGATATCAGCAGATACAGCAAAGGTATCCACCAGCATATTGCCTTTCTTAAAAAGCTTACTCCGGGAGCATATATAAAACTGTTAGCGGTATCAGAGGAAATTTCTTGTCTTGCCATAGTAAAAAAAAAGGGCTTTTTAAGCCCTGTTGAATTTAAAACCAAGCCGAGAATGGGACTTGAACCCACAACCTGTCGCTTACGAAGCGAATGCTCTACCGGTTGAGCTATCTCGGCGGTGTATATAAAGTATACAAAATTTTACTGGAAATTAAAAACACGTATACATACAGAAACACCCGGAGCGGAAACATTCCTCCCCGGGTGTTTTTAGGAACTTAGACAGT
Source organism: uncultured Elusimicrobium sp. (assembly GCA_902783485.1). Taxonomy (GTDB): domain Bacteria; phylum Elusimicrobiota; class Elusimicrobia; order Elusimicrobiales; family UBA9959; genus CACZRG01. The sequence goes on along the minus strand of CACZRG010000080.1, from coordinate 1,112 downwards.
CAGCAGCTTATTATTTTTTGCTGTAATTGGCAAATATTTTGTCTGTAGCTCCCTTTATTGACTCAGTAATGTCTTTTACCTTCTGCGCATCCCATTCTTTCGGGTCGCCACGGAGGAATGTTGTTCTGTCAACACGGTTATCAAAACTGCCTATAGGCAGATGATAGGTTTTGCCATGTGCATGAACAGTTATTGTATCCTTGATCTCGGAATGTTCCTCAAGATACTTCATATCATCGCAGCCATAATCATTGAGCATAACCGACATAGGCACACCGTGATTGATGATGGAACCAGGATCGTTCGGATCTGTGCGGGCAGTATTCTTGCGGCGGCTCTCTTCTGGTGTAACCCAGATGTAAAGAATAACAGCTTTTTCAAGAATCTCAGGGCAGAACTGCGCCAGGGAATACTGATAACCGAACGGGGCCTTGAGCGGCATAGAAGAACCATCCGGGCCTCCGCGGGCAGCTTCTATTACGAGTGTCTTACCCTCGTATGAATCGGCATATGCTGACTCTTTTTCCTCAAGCAGGGCTTTTGCCTCTTTCTCAAGAGCAGCAGCAAGTTTCACGCGTGCTTCTTCAGGCAATCTGGCGAGACGCGGTTCGATATCCGCAATCTGCGCTGCGCGGTCCATGCGCATGAACAGAAGTTCTGCAGCTGATTTGCAGGAAACCCTGTTTCTGTTCATCAGGTCATGATAATCCTCATTCAGAAGATTAACAAGTGTGCCCCAGTCATTGGGATTAAGGAAAGGTTCCGTGCCGGCTTTGAAGAAAAGGCGTTTTTCACCAATTTTCGCCAGCTCGTCATCTATACGGCGCATAAGATGAACATAAGGGAAATCGTCCAGCTGCATATTCTGGCCGATATGGAAATCTTTTTTAAGTCTCTCAGGTTCAATGTTGGCAAGGAAACGTCTGACTTCGGATTTGCCGGAAGCCGGAAGCGCCAGCAGAAGAACTATATCAAAAGTATTTTTCATTTAGTTTTTTCCTCCTGAATTACTGCAAAACTTCTTCTTAATAAATATCTTAAAATAATTGGCGTAAAAAGTCTACTGTTTTCTTAATAATATTTCAAAACAGGTGTTCTAACCGGCTATATAT
>CACZRG010000079.1 GCA_902783485.1 uncultured Elusimicrobium sp. | reverse complement strand
GCCCAGTTGGTTTCCGTTTTGCCGGAACTTCCATTCCGGTTCAGTTTCTGTTTTCAACTACCCTTATATCTTAGCACTGTTTCAGGTCCCATGTCAAGCACCTTCTTTCCGGTGCCGTGACTTTTGTGCCTGTCTTGCAATGCCTTTAAAGAACTGCCGCCTCAAAGGCGACTTCTATATTCTATCAGAATCTTCCGGGCCCTGTCAACACCTTTTGTATTTCACAGAGGGCCGGGAATATTTTTGCTTCCTGATAAAGAACTGTGCCGCCGCAAAGGCGACTTAATTATTCTATCACTGTTCTATAAACTTTGTCAAGTGCATACAGAAAATTTCTATCTTCCCGACGGGAATCAGATATGATTCAATATCTCACACTGTCAGGAAATAAAGATAAACCAGAGAATTGGCTATGGTAAGCGGCAGTCCGACTTTTGTAAATTCCCATACGCTTATACTGCCTTCCCCCCGCCGTTCCGCCGCCTGCACTATGATAATGTTGCTCGCCGCACCGAGTATGAAGAGGTTTCCGGCTACTGTTGCAGATGCGGCAAGAGCAACATATGATGTAACTCCGGCACCGGCCTCCTTAAGAAGAGGTATATAAAGTGCCGTCAAAGGGACATTGGAAACAAACTGACTAAATATAACACTTACAGCTGTTATTATTTTTACAGACGAGATATCAATATTGCTTCCGGCAATCAGCTTCTGAAAAAAGCCGGTATTCCATACCGCCTGCATAAGAACAAACATTCCTACGAAAAAAGCGAGTGTACGCCAGTCAACGCTTTTTATTATTTCAAATCTTCTCGGACTGAACAGCAGTCCAGGCAGAGCCGCCGCTACGGCAATCCATACCAGACTGAAATCAAAGGACGGAAAAACTGAAACACATACAATCTTTACAAGTATGGCCGCCAGAACCGTACCTATGGTAATTTTGGCTATCATTGCGAGATGAGGATCTTTGACGCGCTCAGGGTGATGCCGTATGGGACAGCGCGTAAAATCGCCGGGATAGAATACTTTTATTACAACACATACCAGTGCAAGATTTATTACAGTAGGAATAAAAAGATACCTTATGAAATCCGCGAAAGGTGAGGTCATTCCGCTCTTGACTGCAACAAGAAGATTCTGCGGATTGCCTATAGGACTTGCAGCACTGCCTACGGTAACAGCAAACGCAAGCGCAAGCATAAGTTCCTTTGCTTTTATTCCGTATTTCCTCGCCATAAGAAGAGCAACAGGTGTTCCTATAACAGCTATCGTATCATTCATAAATACTGCGGAAGCCATACCCATGAAGAAAACCAGACTTATAAGCAGTGTTTCTTTTGTTCTTGCACGCCGGAAGATACGGTACTGTGCCCTGGCCAGCCATCCGCTCAGTTCAAGCACCTGTCCGGCGCAGAACATACCAAACAGAAAAATGATAACCTCAAAATCCACAGCCCTGAATGCGGCAGGCAGGGAAATGCCACCACAAAGTATGGACGCGGCAGCGCCTCCGGTCATAACAGCCCATACCGGCATACTGACGCGGCCTATGCGCCGGACTGCCGTGAGCAGAAAAACAATGCCTAAAATAACAAGCACCAGCATATCAGCTAAATCTTATCATTTTTTAACTTTCCCGCCGTAATATTCAGAATCAGCATCATTTCGTGCACAAAACCAGACTCTCATAAAAAATTCACATACAGCAAGGGTTTAAATACTATAATTAATTCAGACGTAGATTTTTTTATCCCAGCAAACTCAAAGGAGCATTATGAAACTTACAGAGAATCAGCCAAAAGGCCTTTTTCTTTTGTTCTTCGTGGAAATGTGGGAACGTTTTTCATATTATGGCATGAGAGCCCTTCTCGTGCTTTATATGTGGAAGGTCCTTCAGTTCTCGCAGGAACAGGCAAGCCATATATACGGATGGTATACCGGAATGGTATACCTTACACCACTTCTCGGCGGATACATAGCCGACAGATATCTCGGGCAGAGAAAAGCAATTCTCATAGGCGGACTGCTTATGGCAATCGGTGAATTCTGCATGGCTTCAACTCATCTGCCGATATTCTTTACGGCACTGATACTTATCATAATAGGAAACGGCTTCTTCAAACCTAATATATCAACAATTGTCGGAACATTGTACACACCTGAACAGAATGCCCTTCGGGATGCCGGCTTCACAATATTCTATATGGGCATAAATATCGGAGCATTCTTTTCCCCGCTTGTCTGCGGCACTATCGGAGAAAAAATCGGGTTCAATTATGGTTTTATCTGCGCCGGCGTCGGAATGCTTATAGGCCTTGCATGGTATCTGATACAGCAGGAAAAACTGCTTGGCGATAACTGCAAAAAACCGGCAAAGCCATCATATAATTTTGGAATGCCTGTTGGAATGGTAGCTGCTCTTTTGATATTTCTGGTACTTTGCGCAATGCAGTTCAGCGGCTATCACATAAAGGAAGCCATACCTGCATGGGTATATGCCATTCTCGGCGTAGCAGCCATAGGTTATGGAATTCACTCAATGCTTAAAGGCCCTTCAACTCTTACGACAGTAGAAAAACAGAGAATAGCCGTTATTTTCATAATGACATTCTTCTGCATATTCTTCTGGGCGGCCTTTGAACAGGCAGGCAGTTCTCTGACATTCTTTGCAGAAGAAGAGACAAATCGCGTTATAAGTCTTGGAAGCTGGAGCTGGGAAATGCCCACAAGCTATTTCCAGGCAGTGAACCCGCTTCTGATAGTTCTGTTAGCCCCACTTTTCTCCTCAATGTGGCTTAAGCTGAAAGACATGAACAAAGAGCCGAGCGCTCCCATAAAATTCGCAATGGGTCTTGGAATGCTTGCAATAGGCTTCGTTGTGATGATAGCGGCAGCCGCACTTGCCGCTCCGGATGCTGACGGCAACATAAACAAGGTAGGCATATTCTGGCTGATATTCGCCTATATGTTCCACACAATGGGTGAACTCTGCCTGTCACCGATAGGTCTTTCCTTAATTACCAAACTTGCGCCTGCCCAGTTTACCTCACTCATGATGGGAATATGGTTCCTCTCTTCATGCGCAGCAAACTTCATTGGCGGATTCTTCGCCGGAAATTATAAGGAAATGAACCACTCCGTATTCTTTACAATACCCACAGCCACAGCCGCTGTCTCTGCAGTACTGCTGCTGCTGCTGACACCCAGGATTAACAAATGGATGAACGGAGTTAAATAAACCAGCTGCAAAAGCAGTTGTAAAACAAAAAAAGAAGACCGGTTTTCCACCGGTCTTCTTTTTTTGTTCTGTATGTTTTTTTGCTATGCCCTCGGCAGCAGATATTCCGCAAACTCCGCTATTGTTTCAGGACTGCCTTTCTTTATTTTTTTCCTGTCAAAGATTATATCAATCAGGTCCTTGTCTATGCTTTCGCCTGGGGAATAGTTTTCATAGACGGTTTTTGCCGCACATTCCTCAATAATCTTTTTCCGCATTTCCGGGCAACAGGCATTTATGTACTCACAGCATTTCTGCCAGAGCGTTTCGCGGTC
>CACZRG010000078.1 GCA_902783485.1 uncultured Elusimicrobium sp. | reverse complement strand
GCAGTGGGCGCGCCATCTCAGACATTTAGAGGAAAACCGTGAGATACCACTTTCAGAACTTATTGAAAAGGCGATGCTTGCTATTGCCAGGCAGGAAGTAGGTCCTGATGAAATCATAAAGGCAATGGAAGCGGATGCCGTAATGGACAGAAAACTGGCGCAGAGACGCTCGGAACGGGCGCGCCAGCAGGAAGCTCCAGTGTCAGAAGAAGAAATAAAAAAATTCTCTTCCGAAGACGATAAATAACAAATAATGAAGCGGGAACTTAAGAAATTAACCCGCGATCTGGCGGCATGGCTTGCCGTACAGGATGAAAACCTGCTTGAGCCTGTGGAAAGGGCCGGGCAGGTTTCTTTTGCCACCAATATTGAATCTGTTGAAGATCTTGCTGCTGAAACCGAAAAAAACGAATCTATAGCCTCTGCGGAAAAAACACTTTATCAAAGTTATAAAGAAAGAAACATGGAACCGGCAAAAAAAATGAGACTTGAGAATCTGAAGGAAAAGGTTGTGTCATGCCGTGGCTGTCCGCTGGGGGCTCACAGACTGAATGCCGTATTTGGAACAGGCAGTGCTAATGCCAGGATTATGTTTGTTGGGGAAGGCCCGGGATTTCAGGAAGATCATCAGGGAGAACCATTTGTGGGGCGTTCAGGACAACTCCTGGACAGGATAATGGAAACAGTACTTGGATTAAACCGTCCTGATGTTTATATAGCAAATATAGTCAAATGTCACCCGATGAAAAATCCTGAAAATCCGGAAGCTCATTCCAATGACCGTCCCCCCTCTGCCGATGAGATTTCGGTCTGCAGGCATTATCTTGAAGAGCAGATAAGGATAATACAGCCTCTTTGTCTGGTACCTTTAGGCTCCGTGGCGGCCAAATTTCTTTTAAAAACAGATACAGGTATATCCATGCTCCGTGGAAAGATTTATGACTACGAGGCTGATATTCCCGGATTGGACAGGAAGATAAAAATAATTCCGACATATCACCCTGCAGCTCTGCTGCGCAATCAGAATCTTAAGCGTGACACATGGTATGATATGAAACTTGTAAAGTCTCTTCTTGATTCAGCCACATAAACAGAATTTATACGCGCTGATTTTTCTGTAATGCCATAAACAGTAACAAATGCTGGCTGAACTGCTTTTCCCCATACCTCTTGAAAGAACTTTCCATTATTCCGTGCCGGAAGAAATGGAACTTGCAGTTGCACCTGGTCTGCGCGCCAGGGTTTCATTAAGAGGAAAAACAACAAACGGAATAATACTGCGTATTCTGGCTGAAAAAGATGTGGATCTTACCGGGGTAAAAAAAATAAAACCGCTTCTTGAGATAACAGATGATGAGCCATTGTTTGAAGATTCCATACTGGCTATAGCTGAAAAAATGGAAAAGAACTGGGGTAGCCCTTACGGAATATGCGCTGGTGAATTCTTTCTTAATCTGCCGGAAGAAAAATATCCCGGTTTAAAACGGTTTCACGGTGAAATACTGCCACAGCCAGACACAATGCTTTCACTGCCGGAAGATACTGATTTTCCTTCTCGTGAAAAGGCTTTCGGTTCTGAACATATTGAAAAAATAAATCATTTCTTCAGTAATCATTTTAAAACAGTGCACAACCTTGTGCTTCTTCCAGCTGAAAAACAGTCTGTGTTATTTGGACTGTGTGCGAAAAAAATTGTAAATTCCCAGGTGCTTTTTCTTGTCCCGGATTCTTCATGTGCCGAAGCTGTATACAGGGAGATGTTACCGTTTTTTGGTGATGCCATAGGCGTATGGCACGCACAGCTTACACCCGCACAGAAGCAGCGTGTGCTTAAAGGAATAATTTCCGGCCGTATACGCTTCCTGGCTGGTACAAGGACCGCAGCTTTCCTTCCATTTGCAAGACTCAGACTGTCTCTGATAGATGCTTCTGCGGAGGAAGTTTACCGCAATAATGAAAGACTTCCATTGTACAATGCCGCCGAGGTGCTTAAATGGAGAATAGAAGCCCTTGGAGGACATACATTCATCTGCTCTGAATTCCCCTCCGTAGAGAATTACGGCAGGGCCTTTTCAGGCCGGTATTCATTAACGGATCTGCGTGAAAATAAAAAGCACCCGGTTAAGATAGAAAGCAGAGGTGTGGAAATAATTGATATGGAGGCAGAGAATTTTCCCGGTGCCATACTCTCGCAGGCAGCCGCTGACAGAATACAGGAAATCTCTCCTTATGGAAAAATAGCGGTAATAGCTCCGCGAAAAGGATATGCTTCAAGGCTTTTCTGTGCAAATTGTGGCAGAATGATCCGATGCCCGTCCTGTGGTCCGGGAATGGCTGTTATAAAAAACAGGGAAGGTTTAATTGAACTGTTGTGCCGTCGTTGCGGTAAGCGACAGGAAAAACCGGAAAAATGCCCCTCATGTGGCGGGGCAGTGTTTCATGAAACAGGTATGGGAACACAGAAAACAGAAGCATACCTGAAAAAACTTGTCCCTGAGGCCTGCATAATGCGTTATGATGGGGATATACTTGGCGGTTCAAAACAGAACAGGGAGAAAATTTTTCAGTTTTCTTCATCTTCATCTCCGTCGGTGCTGGTTGCTACTGTAATAGCGTTAAGGAATATAATGCCGCACAGTCTTGATTACATGGTTTTTGTTGATGCAGGGCAGGATATTTCATCTCCGGATTTCCGTGCGTCGGAAAAACTTATGCGCACGATTTTTGCCGCAAAGACACTTTTAAAAGAAAACGGTCATCTGCTTATACAGACAAGGGAACCTGACAATTTTGTCTTTTCTGCGCTTTCAGGGAATTCATATGAAAATTTCTGCCGGGAAGAACTTGAAACAAGAAAATTATTCCGTTATCCGCCATATTCCAGACTTCTGTTAGTACGTTTCGCATCAAAAAACGAAGGAGCTGTGAAGGCATGTGGCAGACGTCTTAATGAAGTTCTAAAAAAAATTATCATTACAAAACAGGCGGAAATACAGGGGCCTGTAATGCCACGAGGCCAGGAAAACAGAAAATTCTTCAGTGAGTACTGGCTTGTAAAATCTTTCAGCATTGATACAGCTGTAAAAGTCCTGAAAACCGTGTCCGGACAGCCAAAGATAACGGGTGTGAAGTATTTTATAGTGCCGGATCCGCAGGATTTTCCTTAAGCATTTGACAAAACACCAGCTTCTAATTTAATATAATCTAATTATGATATTCCAGAACAAAACCTGCCTGATGTCAATTCTCCTTCCTCTGCTGCTGGTTTCCGGTGCGTATGCCAGGGGTATAGTCCTGCCTACCCCGGAAGAGCCGTTCAAGGATAAGATAACAAATGCTGATGACAGTCTTCTGAAATCAACTCTTTCAGAAACCAAGTATATACATTCGCGCGGTGTGGAATGGGATGCCAGGCTTACGATACTGCGTGGGCATATTCTTCTCAAGCAGGAAAAACTGGATCAGATCAAAAAACTTGGCAAGGGCGAGGAACTGCCTCTTGCCAAAGGTGATGTCATAAGGGTGTATTCTGACTCGGATGTGGAAATAAGACTGTATGACAAGTGTATTTTTCACCTTTTCCCGAAGAGTGAACTTCAGATTGTTTCGCTGGATAAAACAGGCACTTATCTTTCGCTAAGATATGGATACATGACTGGCAAGGTAAAACGTTTTCTTGACAAGACACATACTATAAAGCTGAAAACACTTTACACCAATTCACTCATTACAGCGGCTGATTTCGCAGCAGGATATATTCCTGCCACAAAAACCACTGGAATAGCTGTGTTCGATTCCGGTTCCATGTCTGTTTCCACAATCAACGAGCATGGCCTGTCACTCGGTCTTTATGAGCTTCGTGGCAATCAGGAGATAGTATATTCGGCTGAACTGCCTGATTTTGATGAGGAAGGACATGCAAAGACAGATCCGGATTATAAAATGAAGGATATAGACGTTATTCCCGGACCAGTGAAACTGATGAAAGACATGCAGGCCGAGCAGAAAAAACTCAGAAAACCCGCCGCGGATATGAAAAAGGAATGGCGCAAATACGTAGAGGGAGAACGCGAGGAAATAAGAAAGGAAATAATCGATAGCGGTGAACTTATGATTACTTCCACGGTAATAATAAACAGAAATACGGCCAATGAATCCAATGATAGTGAATCAGGTATGGAATTCAGGGATGTTATGACCGATGAAGATTTCAGCGTCAGAAAATGAACATAAAGAAAACTGCCGGAATTTTTTTTACTGCACTTGCTATTATAATAGTTTTCGCCATGGCGCATTTTCTATGCCCGGGGAAGCTTGTTAAAGTTGTGATACCAAAAGGGGCTACGGCCAGACAGGCTGCCGAAGCCCTGAAAGAGAAAAATATAATCATGAGCGCTACATGGTTCCGCATAGCTGTAAAAATTTCAGGAACCGGTAAAAAGATAATGCCAGGCAGTTATATGCTGCGTACTCACATGTCCTCGGAAGAAGCGCTTAATACGCTTATAACCACAATCCCTATGGCAGAAACAGTTGATGTTAATTTCCCGGAGGGCTGGCGCGTGGAGCAGGTGGCGGAACGTCTTCAGGCTAATGGGGTAATATCAGATTCTCAGGATTTTATAAAGCTTGCAAAAGAACATGGCAAAGAGGGGTATCTTTTCCCCTCCACATATCAGTTCAAAAAGAATATTTCATCCGCAGAGGCAATGAAGGTATTCACAAAAGAATTTGAAAAACAGATACGGCCTCTTTTTGACAAAGGTTTTAGAGAAGGAATGGACGAAAAGAAAGTAATGATAATAGCTTCCATAGTTGAAAGGGAAGCCGTTGTTGATTCCGAACGTCCTATGATAGCCACAGTGTATTTAAACCGTCTTAAAAAAAGAATGAAATTGGAGGCGGATCCCACAACACAGTACGCCCTTGGATATCAGACCTGGTATGAAAACGGGGAACGGAAGGAAGGCTGGTGGAAGAAGGGCATTACTCTAAAAGATCTGCGTACGGAATCACCTTACAATACGTATTACACAAAAACACTCCCTCCGGGGCCTATATGCAGTCCGGGAAAAGGGTCAATAGAAGCGGCCATGAACCCTCTGGAAGGTTTTGATGCCCTGTACTTTGTAGCTACTGCTGACGGAACAGGCAGACATACTTTTAATAAAAATTTCAGGGAGCATCTGGGGGCAAAAAAAGTATATAAAACAAATCTCCGTAACGAGAAGAAACAGAATTGACACTGTTATATCAGCGAAAATTAATTCTTGACCCGGAAATAATTAAAAACATATAATATAAATAATGACCGCGGGCGTATAGCTCAG
>CACZRG010000077.1 GCA_902783485.1 uncultured Elusimicrobium sp. | reverse complement strand
TATTCAGTATATTTTGCTTTCAGCTCTTCTTCTGAAAGTTTTTTTGCATCAGCGGCAGCCTGAAGGTTCATGGCCTCAAGCTCGTCGTATGGTATCTGTAAGAATTTTTTTAGCTGTATGGGTTCCTGCATAGTGTAAGTTTGTAAGGTTTCTGCCCGTACGGTGTCTGTTGCTGGAAAGCAGTTTATCTGTTGTTTTTTTTGAAACTGTTTATTTCCTCTATGAATTTTCCGAGAGCGGGTTCAAAGCGTACTCCGTAGAAAACCTCACTGTCATTGGCCGCAACTGATTCCTGAATGGCGTAATGAACAAGATTGTGAGCGAGCCGGGCGGCCCGTGTTATGTCCATGCCGTTCAGCAGGCCGGAAACCAGCCCGGAAGCGAAAATGTCGCCTGTGCCATGGAAATAACCTGGAATATTCTCTGTGCAGAAATAATTTTCCTTGGCCTCTTTCTTGTCATAAGTGAACACGCCGACTTTGCCTTCCTCAAATGAAATTCCTGAAAGCACCGCATAGCGCGGGCCTAAATCCGCAAGTCTGCGTGCGGTTTCCGCTATGTATTTTCTGTCGTAGTCATGCCCTCTGTATTCCTCTCCAAGCATGAAAGCGGCTTCAGTAAGGTTTGGTACTGTTATATCGGCTTTTGAAACAAGCTCAGCCATTCTGCGGGCAAAGGCAAGGTCAAAACCTGGATACATTTTGCCTGAATCGGCCATGGCCGGGTCAACAAGTATGAGTGTGTTTTCATCTTTCAGTCTGTCAAAAACTTCTGACACAACAGGCACCTGGCTTGCAGCAAGATAGCCGGTATAAATGGCGTCAAAATGATTTCTGTATCCGTTCCATTTGTCAACTATGGGCAGAATGTCTTCTGTCATGTCCCTGAAAGTCCAGCTTTTGAAGCCGGCTGTGTGATTGGAAAGAACAGCTGTGGGAATTATGACTGTTTCAATTCCTGCCGCTGAAATTACCGGCAGCGCCACGGTAAGCGAACATCGCCCCATGCATGAAATATCCTGAATGGTAAGACATCTTTTCTGATCCATAAGTACACCTTTGTTATATTTTACAATTTATCAGATTTGTATAAGAAGAGTATTGATTTTAGAGTTTTCCCGTCATGCTGAACTTGTTTCAGCATATCTGCGGCTTAAAGAGGCCCAGAAGCAGGTTCAGTACGACGAAGTAATATCTGCCGACCTTTTTAGTGTATCAATGCTTTCCTTATAAAAAGTCATTTTGTTATATGGCCTTTTCAATGCCTTTTTCAATGATGGGCTTTCTTGTCTCTGGCATTACTTGCTGGCAGGCTTTATGTCCTTGCCTGTTATCAGTGTTTTTACCCATGTGTTGTTGCCTATATCTGTAAAATTCATCTTTTTAAGATAGCCGGTATGATTTCTGGAAGGATTCCTGAAAACGAATTCCCTGAAGCCTGCATCTATGAACATGCTGCGGCTTTCATTGAAGAAAAATCTCGCATTGTTTAAATCCCTGTGCGATGGAATAACATAATCAAGCAATATGCCGGCTGTGCCGCTTCCTTCGTCCTCGAATATGAAAAGGCCCACGGGGGATAAATTCCTTAAAATGAACAATGATCTGCCGTTGATTTTCTCAGGCATTTTGAAATCCGGGAAAGATTTATTTATGTCTTCGCCATACATTTTTAAGAATCTTGGAAGAAGCTGGCTGTCCGCTGCGGAAATTTCCAGAAGTGAGAACATATCCTTGTCTGTGTGCAGTTTCCATATATAGTAAATGTCAACCAGTACTATTAAGAAATTAGCCACGGCAACAGGGTATGCGTGCATTAATACAGAATAAATGCCCAGCATCGCAGAGCCGGCCATATTGTACCAGCGCAGCAGCCATATATTGTTCATCATAATGGAAACTGCTGTAATTACTGTTGCTATGTAACCGAATATTTCAATATTGCTCATAAATAACTCCATACCGCGCATATTCTGAAAAATACATATAGAATGCGCCTGTTATTATCTGAAATTGTGCGAGATTATCCGCGCCCGGGTTGTGCGGTTTTCCCGGAACATCGCCGCTATTATGTTTTTATGCAGTCTGCGGCTTGTCAATTCAACGCTATAAATATTTTATAAAAGTAATATCAGGCCGTTCAAATTGCCATATTATTTTTATACAGATTGCTTCGCCGCTTTCTGCTTATGGTATTATGGTAATGGTGCATTATGGTTTCATTATAAGTTTTTGTTTATAACGGAACCTTATTTATTACAGCCTGGTTATAAGCAAGTGTTTTTATTTGCGGCGCTCTTTCATAAAAGGAAAACGCGTGCGGGTAAGTTCCGGCAGGGACGGATCTATTTCCGCGGCAAAAATTCCTTCTTTGTTTCCAGCGTCAAGAACGCAGTTGCCAAGCGGGTCAAAGAGCATTGTGCCGCCGGCGTATTTAAGTTTTGCGCCGTTTCCGGCAGGCTCGCTGCCTGTCCTGTTTATTCCGGCAACATAGGCCTGAT
>CACZRG010000076.1 GCA_902783485.1 uncultured Elusimicrobium sp. | reverse complement strand
GTGTCTGTTTTTATGAACTCAATGTCAAAAGGCCTTACGCTCTGCAGGGATTCTATTTCTTTCCTGCTTTCTGCGGAAATGCCGTTGTCAAGTATATGGAACAGGAAACTGTCATCCGGTGCGGAAGATTTAAGTATGGAAAGTATTGCTGTCCCAAGGAATGGAACATAGTTGTTGTCAGAAGCAAAACAAATGTGTATGTATTTATTTTCCTGCTGTTTTTCCATCTTAAATGCTTACTAATCTGTATTGAGTCATGTATTGCTTTCAATATACTTGTATATTGTTTCAGCCCAAAAAAGCGCATTAAACGGTGTCAGACATACAAAGTCAGCATAACTGTATGTTATTCAAAGTTCTGCTACCTATTACAACACAAAAAACATTATAACATTAAAAAGTTAGAAAGTAAATTATATATCTATAGGACGCATTAAACGATTAAATACAACGGTTCATGAAAAAAACATTGATTGTTTTTTGGCTGAAAATTTTTCGTTTTATCTGCCCCAGTGACAATCTCACATTAAATTATAATTCAAACGTGGCTATTTACCCTAAATATTTCATTGGCGTGCAGTTTATGCTCTACTGTATTTTTCAAGGTTTTCGCGTTGCTGGTGGCAAGACATTTTTCTGTCCTGTCATGTGACTAATACGATGAATATTCTTTTCTGCACATATTTTTTATTTCACTGGTGTTATGATGCATTTGCTACGGCTTAGTGTGAGGGGCGCTTATGGAACCTGCAGAATAATAATCATTATTAATTATACTCTACATTGTAAATCATTATTCTTTGTTCAGCTGCCTGTATCGGGACACAGAACGCCCTGATTCAACATCTTGTCACATTGCCCCTGCAACGTTAATCCGCGCTGTTCCTGACCAGATATAATTTAAGGCCCGAATATTATATATAATATTAATAAAAGGCATTACTGATTTAAAATTTATAACAACGGATAATATAATGATGAACAAAACTTTCGACCGTCTTTTTATTCTTGAAATGGCCAACAACCACATGGGCGATACGGATCACGGAATCGCCGTAATACGGGCATTCGCCGAAGTGTGCCGCAAATTTCCTTTCAGATTTGCTTTGAAATTCCAGTACAGGGACATTGACACATTCATTCACCCGGCATTCAAAGGCCGCAAGGATGTTCCCTATGTGTCGCGCTTTGAAAGTACACGCCTTACACAGGAACAGTTCATGCTTATGAAAAAAGAGGCGGAAAAATGCGGCTTTCTTACCGCCTGCACGCCATTTGATGAGATTTCAGCAGACAGGGTTGTTTCACAGAAATTTGACATAATGAAAGTTGCCAGCTGCTCTTTCACTGACTGGCCCCTGTTAGAGAAAATAGCCGCCGCGGATATGCCGGTTATTCTTTCCACTGCCGGAGCGGCCCTGCAGGACATAGACAGCGTTGCAAACTTCCTTATGCACCGCCGTAAGGATTTTGCCCTTATGCACTGCGTGGGCGAATATCCTACTGCCATAGAGCATACGGAAATGGGGCAGATACCATTCCTCATGGATAGATACAAAGGCGTGCCTGTAGGCTATTCCACGCATGAAGATCCTAATGAGACCGATGCCGTGAAAATGGCCATAGCCGCCGGGGCCTCCATACTGGAAAGACACATAGGGCTGCCTACGGAAAAGTACAAGATAAACAAATATTCCTCCACGCCGGAGCAGCTTGAGAAATGGCTTGCCGCCGCTGAAAAGGCATATAAATTAATGGGCGTAAAAAATACCCGCCGTTCTTTCTCCGAAAAGGAACTTGAAGACCTGCGCGGCTTAAGGCGCGGAGCATTCGCCAAAGCGGACATAAAGCCAGGCGACAGAATAAAGCCGGAAAATGTTTTCTTCGCCATTCCGAATGAAAAAGGGCAGGTTCTGGCAAATGATATGTCAAAGTATCTTGTGCTTACGGCAAAAGAAGAAATAAAAGCCGGCAGCCCGGTAATGTACTCACTTCTGGAAAAGCCTTTCAATGCAAGGGCAAAGGTGCAGGAGGTAATGCAGAAAATACGCAGCCTCGTAAACTCCGGAAACATTCCCCTGCCGGAAAAAGCGGATTTTGAGCTTTCACATCACTATGGTCTTGAGCGCATAGAGGAATCCGGTGCGGTGATAATCAACTGCATAAACAGGGAATACTGCAAGAAAATACTTATAATGCTGCCGGGGCAGAAACACCCCACGCATTATCATGCCAAAAAGGAAGAGGCATTCCACATACTTTATGGCAATCTGCAGCTTACGATTGACGGTAAAACACAGGAACACAAGGCCGGAGAAATTGTCGTTGTTGAACGTGGCCAGAAACACAGTTTCTCTTCTGAAAACGGAGCGGTTTTTGAAGAGGTTTCCACCACGCATTACAAAAACGATTCCTTCTACGAAGACCCGGCCATAACTGCGAACAAAAACCGCAAGACGGAGCTTACACTCTGGACAGACTGGCTTAAAGGAAAGGATTACTGAGATTCTTTATATATTTTCCGGCAGTGCCGGGAGAACAAGGCAACTATGGCAAAAATAAAACTTTCTGATTATGTAATGAAATTTCTCGCTGACAGGGGTGCCGATACGGCGTTTACCCTGCCCGGCGGAGGCGCAATGCACCTTGTGGATTCGCTCGGCCGTGAAAAACGCCTGAAGGCCGCCGGATACCTGCATGAGCAGGCAGCGGCCATAGCCGCCGATGCCTACGCCCAGTATACCGGGAAAACCGGGATTGTCCTTGTAACCACAGGCCCCGGTTCAACAAATGCCCTGACCGGAACTGCGGCCTCATGGATTGACTCAACACCTGTACTGGTATTATCCGGCCAGGCGAAAAGAAGCGATATTTCCGGCATTAGCGCCACGGGAAAACCAGGTCCCCGCCAGAAAGGCGTGCAGGAAGTGGACATAGTTTCCATGGCCAAAGGCATAACAAAATATGCTGTAACGGTAATGAAGCCGGAGGAAATACGCTTTCATCTTGAAAAAGCATTATGGCTGGCGGAACACGGGCGCAAAGGCCCTGTATGGCTGGATATTCCGCTTGATGTTCAGGGTGCGACCATAGACAGCGGTCTGCTTGCTGGATATGAGCCGGAAGCGGAAAATGAAAACAACGGCATAAATTCCGCAGATTACAATTCTGCCGTAAAGGAATATGCGGAAAAAACCGCCGTTCTGCTCAAAAACTCACACCGCCCGGTTATACTCGCCGGCAACGGAATACGCATGGCCGGTGCGGAAAAGCCATTCCTTGAACTGGCCGCAAAACTGAAAATTCCTGTTCTTACAACATGGAGATCCGCCGATTTCTTTGACGAGAATGACCCTGTATATTTTGGCCGTCCGGGGGCCATGGCCAGCCGCGACGCAAATTTCATACAGCAGAACTGCGATTTCATTCTTATACTTGGAGCAAGGCTTGACCTGCCACAGGTCGGGCATAATTACGGGCTTCTGGCCAGGGAAGCGAAAAAGACAGTCGTTGAGGCAGACCCGCTTGAAATGGAAAAACTTGCCATGCCCATAGACGTAAAGGCCATCTGCGACGCTGGGGATTTCATAAGGGAATTTGCCAGAACTGCCGCTGCCCCGGAATGTAAGGAATGGCTTGATTACTGCAATAAGATGAAAGCAAAATACAGAGGCAGACTTGGCTATCTGCCGAAAAGCCTCGGCAGAATAAACACTTATGATTTTGTGGATATTCTTTCTGAGGAAATGACAGCAGACGATGTTTTTGTG